>JAOUFX010000293.1 GCA_029857975.1 Deltaproteobacteria bacterium
CTGCGGAAACCTCGTCGGCCGTACGCTCCATTCGCTCCAGGCATCGCACGACGGGCTGCTGTGCATACTCCATGCGAGTTGTCATCATTCCACTCCTTCCGATGGGGAAGTCCGTCCAACGGCTAAGGGTGAGCAGCACGGTTTTATCGTGACTGCCTCACCCGGTTATACGTTATCCGATTATACTTGCTTCAATTTTTCCAGACCCTGTTTTGGCAAGTCCTTAAGAATCAGGGATTTCGTATAAAGTGATTGAGCAAATCCTTCCAACCCAGGAAAGAGCGTTGCCCTATTGATGCCCATTCTATAGAGTCTGCGGAGAAAGTCATGCCAGCATCCCGGATCAATAATGAACTTTTTAATAAGATCGATATAGTTTGGTATCACTCTCATGTTTTCCTCAAAGGTCGAGGTCACATCCCCAGGCGCACGGAACAAACCTTGTTGGATGGTAAGGCGTTCATTTAACTTTATAGGGTTTGCAGGATAAACAAAAGGAATCTTGGGTTCCATAAAGAGATTGCGGAAGGGTTCCTCGTCTCTTTCCTTACTGTATTCATCGAGCATCTTCTGACCATCAGGAAGTTTATGAACAATATACTCGTCAGCTGCATTTTTTAGTTTAGTTACATTAAATGCCCATACAACACCACAGTCTTTCGCCTTTTCTATCCCGAAGAAAAGGGCAAAAAAGAATGAGTAACTGAAATCAACTAACCTAGTTGGGGTTCCGTAATGACGAAGAAGAGAAAGCCACTCCAAAGTATATCCTTTAGAAGGTGGTGGGTATCCAGCATAAAGGTGGTACCGCCGAGCAAAGTCGCGGATCAGCTTAACCTCCAGGTCCTCAATCGCATTACCGGTTAAGCGGAGATTGCTGCAGTGGCGTTCGAGGGTCGTCGCTGGGAATTTGCATGTGTTCTGCCCACGGAAGGCCCACTCATCGTGCCCCTCAAAGCTCGCCTCCACGTCAACCAGCTCTTCCCACCTTTTGATCCTAATGCTCGGAATGGAAGGATCGTGGACCAAGGCCATCTGGCAACTCCTAAATGTTCATGTAGATATACAACATACTGCGTCTAACACCCCGCATCAGCCGCTCGCGCGGCGTCCAATGATGACTCGCTCAAAAACCAACACAGTATAATAAAAGACTCGGTCAACGTGGATCGCGAGTCGGCTGCATGCGGTTGTTCGGCGGCACGCCGATACTTACTCTGCCAGTGCATATTCTGTTGCCGCCACCGCATGAATCCTGGTCGTATCAAATAGAGGCACGCGACAGTCCCCAGGACGAACCAACAATCCAATTTCCGTACAGCCCAAGATAACCCCCTCTGCACCGGCCTGAACTAACTGTTCAATAATCTCGAGATATTGTTTTTTCGATCCGGGCTGGATTTCCCCCCTGACCAATTCGTCGTAAATCACCCGATGCACTATCGCCCGCGCTGGGACATCTGGAACTATTACATCCAGGCCGTGTTTTTCAGTCAGCCGGCTTGTGTAAAAATCTTCTTCCATCGTGAAACGAGTCCCGAGTAAACCGACTTTATGAAGACCATCCCCCTTTATCTGTTGGGCTGTGGCATCGGCAATATGAAGAAGGGGAATACGGACTTGCGCTTGGATGGCTTCGGCCACTTTATGCATCGTGTTTGTACAGAGAATAAAAAAATTTGCCCCGCCACTTTCTAGGCGTTGAGCAGCTTCAATCAGCACTTGAGCGGCTTCTTGCCATTTCCCTTGATGTTGTAAGGTTTCAATCTCTGCAAAATCAACGGAATACATGAGGTTTTTTGCTGAATGAAGTCCGCCCAGTTTCGCTTTAACGGTTTCATTGATAATCCGATAATACTCAATGGAAGACTCCCAACTCATTCCACCAATCAGACCAATAGTTTTCACAATTTACCTCTTGAAATTGATATGATGGCGCTAAAGTAGCCGCCGAACGGGGCTGCGGATCAGCGGCGGGCGGAAGCCCGAGCTTGCTTGGGTGGGCGACCGTCCGCTGCAGCCGCTTGATGGCCGGCGCGCAGCGCCGGACAGAAAGCGGATGTCAATCCGCAGCCCCGATGGCGCGGCGCTAAGCGTCCGCGCCATCGCCAAAATAACCGGCGCAAATGGAGCATAAGCGCAATTTGCGTCTGTGTTGATTTGATTGTTAAACACCGTTTACTTGAATAGATCCAGGATACAAATCACTGCATTTGCCAACAACGCTAGGGCAGCTATCCAGAGCCCAATACGGGTATACATATTTGACTTTTTAAGTTACCTATTCTCCTACTCTCTCTTTTGAAGTTCCTTCGCTGCCTCAAATAGCATGCCCGTATCATGAGGAAAAAAGAAACATTTGTTTCGCCTACTGACTTCATTGACCCTGTATAACCTCTGCTCTTTCCCGGGATCTACCATTTCATCCCAAACTCCCATATGACACTTCAATGAATAACGGTCTGTAACAAAGTCTATATCCCCTTGCCCAGCCTTTTTTCTCTCCCCCTTTGAAAGGGAAAAGATAAGAAATCGATTAGTATTTTCTTCCCTGTATTCTTTTGCCAAGAAGTGGCAATTCTTACATATGTATTTCATTTAGGTGTTTAACGTCACGGTTTAGTTTCGTTTTGCCTACCACGGTCAAAACGTAAATTGCAAGCGATTTTTCGGCACCTCTTTCTCCTGTCTACTTGGACTCAGCGGAACCTGTTATTTTGTTATAGAGCCACGCAAATACTACGCCGCCAATCAGGCCATCGAAAAACGCCCATATCAACCCTATTACGCTGCCCATTGGAGAGATCGCGTAACCACGGTACAGCCTGCCGATGAGTGTAGGTTCCCCTGTAGACCCGTCAAATGCGATGATCCACCAGGTAAGGAAAAATAATCCTAGTCCCCAGACTATGCCGCAAGTCAGTGCGAATGCCTTAATGTTGAGCTTCATGTGTATCTTTTCCTTTCTTTGTTTCGAGCCGAACTATGCATTATTTGGAATAAGATCCGACGCTCGCCCACTGTCGGCATAAGAAGCCAGCGTCATTTTGATGGGACGGGAAAGTAGCTCCATTATCTCCGTTGTTATAAGAAATCAGCAAGCGCCTATTCCTCTTTTCAAATTCTTCTCCCCCGATCCACTTTACCAAGAAGGCTTTGAACGGATTTATTTCTTACCTTGACAACCTGTCCATATCTGTGTTGTAAAGCGGGCGCTACTTAATAATCACAACCCAAAAATGAGATTAAAAAGTTCAGCAGCACTTCCCACTCATGAATCGTAACGGAAATATCCGCGCTGCGTCCCGTCTTCACAACTCACCCCGTCATACCGTGCAACCCGTTGTTCGCATTTCTATCCAGAGATCTCATGTTCTTCGTCGACGATCACTTATGCCGGCTCTTCCCATATAGTGTGCGCAGTTCTTCCTTGGCCTGCTCCAAAATACGCAACTGGTCCCTATCTAGGCTCCTGCCGGCTCGGTTGATATAGAATACGAGCATCGACATGGCGGAGCGAAATGGCGGGGCTTTGCGGCGGGTACTGCTGTCCGCCGACTGCTTGAGCGACAATGCAATCTTCTTGGGATCCGCCCAGGTGAATACCCCCTCCTCCAGATCCAGCGCATTGCTCTCTTTGGTAACCCTTCCAGACCAACGCGTACCCGCTGATGATTTGGACCTCGTCGCCATTCACTACCCCTCATCAGAAGCGAACGCTCGGCATGAGCGGGAGTCGGCTTTTCGGCGATCCGCTCCTTGCCGTTGTTAAGGATTCCTCGTCAGGCGTTTTTCGAACATCTGAAGGCTTGAAATCTCCAAAATTTGCCCCGTCCTGCTAATTCCTCTGTACTTATCAATGTAGTTTTCGGGACCTAACTTGAAATGATCTACGGTAATTGTGAGCAGGAAGTCGAGAACCTGATCGGAGTAGGTTAAACATTGGCTGAATATTGCAGGATGATAGTTCCGACCGACACCGTAGAACTTGGGACATATGTTCTTTGCCCATTTCCCATATGGGTGTGCCCACTCGCTTAGTTCGTTCCATAGTTTCTGCAAATTGCTTTTCTCGTCACTATCCAAGGTGTCGATGGATGAAATCCTATCTCTCATGCTACCATTTTCCATGGTGGCTATTCCTACCAACAGTTCAAAAACACTTCTGAGGAGAATCATCGCACCAAGATAATCCGTTGCTCCAATCAAGAGCAATGCACTCTGATAGACCTTTCCCAAGTAACCCAGAAAAAGTGTCTTTTCTCTCGTAGCTTCAATGGTCTCGCCCGCTTCAACTTGTTTTTTTCCGAATTCAACGATTAGCTGCTCGGACAGTCTCAGAAGAACAAAAGCGTTTGACAGCTTGAGCGAAATCATAGGCTCATGACGAATGGAATCGATAAACGGGGTTACGAACTCTCTCCTCAGGACAAGTTCAATCTGCTTCTTTGGAACCCATTCTTCTGTCATGGTCTGTCCGAATTCTGTGTCCTTAACGTTATGGATAACCAGCGGGCCTGATACCTTTCAAACTAGCACCGCCCTTAACGGTAAGATCCGCGAATAATTCCCATCTGGTTCATCCGTAGGTTATATGAGCAATTATGGTAAATATCAAAAGCATTTATGTGACATGCCGTTTCTGCATCAGGCACCTCCAGGCTCTGGGTGGATTTGGACGATTAGATCCGAAATGGCTGGATGTAAGTGAAAGAACCTTAAAATAAGGCTCCACTGCCAAGACTATATCTCCTGCAGTCCGCTGCGGTGGACCAGGACCTTGGCGATGCTCATCAGCGTTGCCAACGATTGTTAGCCACAGGCCGGCTTCCTCCAAATGAGTAGCGACATTTTGGGCAAACCTTCTTCGATCATTTTCAGAACTGAATGAGTGAAAACAGCCTCTGTCAAATACAAAACCAAAAGGAGCACCTTCAATTTTGTTCTTAAGAAAATCAACAAGCATGAAATCGCATTCAACGTTGGCTTTAGAAGCTTTTTCTTTTGCCTTCTCTAAAGCAATCTCCGAAGTGTCAGTACCAATAACCTGAAAGCGGTTCTGGGCAAGCCATATGGAATTGTCTCCGGTTCCACAGCCAATATCTAAGACTTTGCAGCTCAGAATAGGTTTTTGGGTCACAGCTTCAATAAGATTGAA
>JAOUFX010000227.1 GCA_029857975.1 Deltaproteobacteria bacterium
GACCATTTTGGCCTCGTTTAGTCTCAAAAGCCTTCCCGCTGCTGCCGCAGCCGCAAAAGTGCCGCAGGTCCCGGTGGTGTGAAAACCCCGGTTGAAGTGAGAAGGATTGCCCCCAGCTCCCACCCGACCGAAGACCTCATAGCCAGCCACGATCGCCGGGAGGACTTCTTTCCCTTTTATTTTCTCTTTCTCCGCCAGGGCAAGGACCGCAGGGATTACGGCCACTCCGGGGTGCCCCTGAGCGTAGCGGTTGCCGTCATCCAGTTCCAACACGTGGGACATGATGCCGTTGGCCATGGCCGCTTCCAGAACTCCGACCTTTCCTTTCCCCGTAAACAGGGTGGATTCCTTGCGAGGGTTCAATTTTTCAGCCAATTTTTTAGCAATCAGAGCCTCCGGCATTTTGGATCCGGCCAAGGCCGCCCCGAGGGTATCCATCAAACAATGCTTGGCTTTCTGGAGCACTTCTCCCGGCAAGCTTTGGTAATTGAGGTGAGCGATGAAGTTGGCCAATTTCCCAGTGAGGGTTTCCATTTTCGTTTCCTCCCTTGATGAACCACTATTTTCATTTTATCAAAAAAATATAAAGGAAGCAATGCACTTGGGTTTTTGATAACGGTGCAAGATTCGGTCTTGACAAAAGAGCTGAGAAAAATGATGATAAACTAAAAGAGTTTCATTACTCCCAGTAGGAAAAAATTATTAACGAGATTTATCCTGGAGGATTTGATGGAAGATTTTCACCGCATCAAACGCCTTCCTCCTTATGTCTTCTCCATAGTTGACGACTTAAAGATGAAAGCCAGAAGACGAGGGGACGATATCATCGATTTGGGAATGGGGAACCCGGATTTGCCGACTCCTCCCCACATTATAGAAAAACTCATCGAAGCGGTGAAGAATCCCCGCAACCATCGGTACTCGGCCTCCCGCGGAATTTACAAACTTCGTTGCGCCATTGCCGACCTATACCAAAGGAATTTTGGCGTAGAGATCGATCCTGAAAGCGAAGCCATCGTGACCATCGGGGCCAAAGAAGGACTCGCCCACTTGGCGCTGGCCACGATCGGCCCTGGGGATGTTGTTTTTGTGCCCACCCCCGCTTACCCCATTCATCCGTACTGCGTAATCATTGCCGGCGGAGACCTGCGTACGATCCCGCTGGTAAAAGGCCGGGACTTTTTTGAAGATCTGCAGACGGCCACCCGCCAGACCTGGCCTCCACCCAAGATGTTGATCATTTCTTTTCCCCATAATCCGACCACTCAGGTTGTGGACCTTAATTTTTTCGAGAAGATCGTGGAATTCGCCCGGGTCCATGATCTCATGGTCGTCCATGACCTGGCATATGCCGACCTGGTTTTCGACGGATACAAAGCTCCGAGCTTTCTTCAAGTCCCAGGGGCGAAGGAAGTTGGCGTCGAATTTTTCACCGTTTCCAAAAGCTACAGCATGCCCGGATGGCGGGTGGGTTTTGCCTTAGGCAACCGCAAGATGATTTCCGCATTGGGACGGATAAAAAGTTACTTAGACTATGGGATATTCCAGCCGATTCAAATCGCGGCCATCATCGCCCTGAACGAAGATCAAAGCTGCGTGGAAGAGATTCGAGCGATATACCAGGAACGGCGTAATGCGCTAATCGATGGCCTCAAGCGGGTGGGCTGGAAAATCGAGAAACCCAAGGGGACGATGTTCGTGTGGGGAAAAATTCCCGAAAAGTTCCAAGAGATGGGCTCCCTGGAATTCTCTAAGTTGGTCCTGCAAGTGGCCAAAGTGGCGGTTTCTCCGGGGATTGGTTTTGGTGAGTATGGAGACGATCATGTGCGATTTGCCCTGGTGGAAAATACCCACCGGATCAAACAAGCGGCAAAAGGGATCAAACAACTTTTTTAAATATTTTCACCGCGGAGAGCGCGGAGTTCGCCGAGACTATAGTGAAAGGCCAAGAAAAGTAGTCGTTGCGAGGAGCAAAGCGACGCGGCAATCTTTTGAGATTGCTTCACTTCGTTCGCAATGACAATCCTTTGGATGACAACTTATTTAAGTCGTTCACTATAATAATAAGAAAAAAAGATAGAAGACTTCTTTTAACTTTATGCGGGTAAAATTTTTTCTCTGTGTTCTCTGTGACCTCTGTGGCTAAAATTAGGAGATGAGATGGACCGAATTCATATTGGACTCATCGGGTTTGGGACGGTTGGTACGGGGTTGGTGAAAATTCTGCAAGAGAAGGCCAAACTCCTGGAAGAACGACTGGGTCTCTCTATTGTTCTTAAGCGCATTGCTGACCTGGATGTGACTACGGATCGCGGGGTCAAGGTCAACCCGGCCATTCTCACGACCAAAGTTACGGAGGTGATGGAAGATCCGGAAATCGTCATCGTGGTCGAACTCATTGGCGGTTTGGAGCCGGCTCGGACTTTCATTCTCCAGGCCTTAGAGAAAGGCAAACATATTGTTACCGCCAATAAAGCTTTGCTGGCTGTACATGGCGCGGAGATATTCAAAGCTGCCGATGAAAGAGGTATGGACATTGGTTTTGAGGGCAGCGTGGGAGGAGGAATCCCCATTATTCGTGCCCTGAAAGAAGGACTGGTGGCCAATAAGATCCGGGTTATTTTCGGCATCCTCAACGGGACCTCCAATTACATCCTAAGCGAAATGACCAACCAGGGTTTGCAATTTCAGGAAGTTCTGAAGGAGGCTCAGAAACTCGGTTACGCGGAAGCGGATCCCACCCTGGACATTGAGGGCATCGATACGGCTCACAAGCTTTCCATTCTTCTTTCCTTGGCTTACGGAGTCCAGGTCCGAATGGAAGATATTTATACCGAAGGGATTTCGGCCATCTCCCCCATGGATATAGAACATGCCAGGGAGTTGGGGTACCATATCAAGCTGCTGGCCATTGCCAAATCGGACGGTGGACCCATTGAGGCCCGCGTCCACCCGACCCTTTTGCCGGCCAATCACCTCCTTGCTACTGTGGGTGGGCCTTTCAACGCCATTTTTGTCAAAGGGGATGCCGTAGGGTCAACCCTTTTTTACGGTGCAGGAGCGGGGATGATGCCCACGGCAAGCGCTGTGGTCAGCGACCTGGTGGACCTTTGCCGCAATATCCGTCTGGGGGTCAGCCGCAGGGTTCCTCTTCTCTCCTACCTGCCGGCCCATTTGCGCGAAGCAGAAATTAAAAACATCCACGATGTCACCTCCACTTACTATCTGCGTTTTACGGTGGTAGACCGGCCGGGTGTACTCTCCCGCATTTCCGGCATCTTGGGAGACCTAGACATCAGCATATCTTCGGTCATTCAAAAAGGCCGGAGGGTTGAAAAAGCCGTTTCCATCTACGTAGTGACCCATGAAGCACGCGAGAAAAACATGCAAAAAGCTTTGCAGGTAATCGACCGTTTGCCGGTCATTGTGGATAAGACTGTACTCCTGCGTATTGAAGATCCTTCCGATTTCGGGGGATGAAAATCATTGCAGATATTAGATTGCGGAATGCGGATTGCCGAGTGCGAAATCCGGAACGCGGAATGCGGAATAAATATTGTGGAATAACGAAGAAGGACCTCCCACGCAACAAAAGCATAGTTGTTCCGGGGAAGTGGAGGACTTAAAGATTTGAGCAGAAAATATATTGTTCTTTTAGGGGACGGAATGGCGGATTACCCCATAGAAGAACTTGAAGGGAAGACCCCACTCCAAGCCGCCAAAACTCCGCATTTGGACAAGCTGGCCAAAAAAGGAACTTTGGGTCTTGTGCGCACCGTGCCACCCGGCTTTCCCCCAGGGAGTGATGTGGCCAATTTGTCCATCTTCGGGTATGACCCAGCCATCCATTTCACCGGCCGTGCTCCTCTGGAAGCTGCTTCCATGGGAGTGCAACTCGCTCCAGGAGATGTGGCTTTCCGCTGCAATCTGATCACTCTTTCCCGGAGTGGAAAACGGGTTATCATGGAGGACTTCAGCGCCGGTCATATTTCAACCGAAGAAGCCGGAGAAATTATAGCTGACCTTGGAAAACTCCTGGGTAACCAGGCGTTCAATTTCTATCCAGGAGTCGGTTACCGCCATCTTGTGGTCTGGAGAAACGGTGAGAAAAGCCTGGCCCTCAAGACCACACCGCCGCACGACATCACCGGCCAAGAAATTAGCGGATACGCCCCTGCCGGGGATGGGGAAGAAGAACTACTGGGATTGGTGAAGGCGGCTGGAGAATTTCTTCCAGATCATCCAGTCAACCAGGCTCGTAGCCGGGCCGGGAAGAAGCCAGCCAATGCCATCTGGCTCTGGGGCCAGGGAAAAGCTCCTGCCCTCCTTCCTTTGACCAAGCGCTTCGGACTTATGGGTTCGATCATCTCGGCTGTAGACTTGATGAAAGGGATTGGATTTTACGCCGGGCTGGAGATCATTCCTGTTCCCGGAGCCACGGGTTACCTGGACACGAACTATACGGGCAAAGCAGAATATGCTCTTCGCGAAGTCGCCAAGAAAGACTTTGTATACGTTCATGTAGAAGCACCGGATGAGGCTTCCCACAACGGGAATCTCAGGGAAAAGCTTCAGGCCATTGAAGATTTTGACGGTAAGATTGTCGGCCCCATCCTGCGCGGGATGGAAAAGTATGCTGACTTTCGGGTCTTGGTCCTCCCCGATCATCCGACGCCGCTTGTCCTGAAAACCCACTCGTCCGAACCGGTTCCCTTTGTTCTCCTGACTGCGGCCGATGTCCGCAAAATCCCCAAGGAGAACCGCTCCTTTGACGAAGTTACAGCCCAGAAAACCGGCCTTTTTATAGAAAAAGGTTATGAGCTTATGGAAAAATTTATCAAAGGATTTTAATTGCCTCCACGAGCCCCGGATAACCGGGTTATCGTTTTTCCTCCAATCTTCTTATGACCGTTTCCCCGCACAGAATGGAAATCCGGGTTACCTACGCCGAGACCGATGCCATGGGCATCGTCTACTACGCGAACTACTTACGTTGGTTTGAAATGGGGCGAACGGAATTTATCCGCGACCTGGGCGTCCCTTACAAAAAATTGGAAGAAGAAGGAATTTACCTGCCTGTTTCCGAAGTCTTCTGCAAATATCTTGTTTCGGCCAAATATGACGATATTTTGATTATTGAAACCTCCATGGATTTTTTAAGGAGGGCCAGCATCCAGTTTGCCTACCGGATTTTGCGGAAGGAAGACGGAACAGAGCTGGTGACGGCAAAGACTCTTCATGCCTTCGTCGACAGGGAAGGAAAGATCGTCCGGATCCCGCAACTCTTAAAAGAAAGATTGAAATCCTAATCTTCCCTCAGGATAAAAAAATTTAAAAAAGGGTCTTGACACCTTTTTTCATTTTTAGTAGCTTGAGCGTGTATAGGGAGGAGAAATTTCTCCACTTTCATCTTACCTAAGAGGGAAATCCCCAAGGTCTTCGTTCTTAAAAATTTAAGATCCTTGTTACAACCAGGGAGGGGGGCATAGCTTTTTTCTCCCCAGAAGAGGTAAAGAAATTAATGAGTGCTTCAGCTGAAAGAGAAGCGCAGGAAAAGGCAGTCTCCAGGTTGAAGATTTTATACGAAGTAGCCAAAGCCTTGAACTCCTCCGGGGACCTCAAGGAAGCTTATTCCCAGGTTCTCAGTGTCCTTTCTCAACAAAAGGGGATGAAACGAGGAGGATTCCTATTCTTGAATGCTGAATCCAGCGAATGGGAGATGGGGGGAGCGCAAGGCCTTTCTGCTGAAGAAATGAAACGCCGCAAGGAATATTTTGGTTCCGGAGTCGTCCAGCGGATCTTGGAGAAAGGACAAATGGCCGCGGTGATCGAAGGAGGAGATAGCATTTGGTTTCATGATGGAAAAGCCAAA
>JAOUFX010000228.1 GCA_029857975.1 Deltaproteobacteria bacterium
AAGGCCTGCCCAGGGCTCGGAAGGAAAGTTAGATTGCGCCGCAAGCATCGGCGGGATATCCGCTTTCTATAAACCCCCTGCTTGACTTCCGCAATCCGCAGCGGGGGCGCGACAAGAAAGCTTCGGAGAAATAGCAGAACCCCTCCGCCATAGGGAGGGAGAGATATGTGCCTCATGATTGCAAGCAAGATGACTTTTTTTCCGGGACCCTGAGATTACTTGCCATTTTTAATAGGCCAACTCTTTGGCTCTCAACGAATTTGGAGATGACTCTGTTTTTTATACTATGTTCTTTACCAAAGGAGAAGATGAGATGAATCCTGACAAATTAGCCATTGCTAAATCCGTGGAGGGACGACAGGAAAAAATCTGGAGAATTTCGGATGCCATATGGAGTTATGCCGAATTAGGGCTGGAAGAATACCGATCAGCCAAACTTCTGGCGGACATACTTGAGACTGCCGGTTTCCGAGTGGACCGGGGGGTAGCCGGAATGCCCACGGCTTTTATAGCGACCTGGAGCCATGGAAGCGGCCAACCGACTATTGGCTTCCTCGGAGAATTTGATGCTTTGCCCATGCTTTCGCAAAAGGCCGGCGTTCCTAAAAAAGAACCACTGGTTCCGGGTGCGCCCGGCCACGGGTGCAGCCACAATACGATGTGTACTGCCCAAGCTTTAGCCGTTATTACGCTAAAAGAGGTCATGGAAAAGAAAGGGTTGAGCGGGACCTTAAAGCTCTTTGGCTCGCCGGCGGAAGAAATTCTAACCCCCCGCCCCTTCATGGTTCAGGCAGGTTTGTTCCAGGGAGTAGATGTGGTTTTGGACTGCCATGGCGACAGTGCCTTCCAGGTGACCTATGGAATGGAAGGCACCGCCATGTATTCTTTTATTGTGACTTTCAAGGGAAAAACCGCTCATGCGGGTTCCTTCCCCTGGATGGGCAGGAGTGCGGCTGATGCCGTTGAACTCATGCACGCGGGAACGGAGCGGATGCGGGAACATTTGCCCACGACTCAGAGGACTCACTGGGTCACCCTGGAGGGAGGAGAAGCACCCAACGTGGTTCCGGACCGGGCTTCAACCTGGTATTACATCCGGGACCTGGACGAGAATGTGGAGAATAACTTTAAGTGGGCCCTGGACTGCGCGCAAGGGGCAGCCTTGATGACCCAAACCACCTACGAGGTTAAGACCATCGGCGCCATCCACCAGCGGTTTCCGAATAAACATCTGGCCGGGCTCGTTTTTGAAAATATCAAAGCCGTAGGGAAACCCGCTTACACGGAAGAAGAGGAGGCTTTTGCCAGGGCGATACAGACCGAGGCTGGCTATTCAGTTATGGGAATGGACTATCCCCTCAAGTTGACTTCTCCAGAATCCGAACCCTTAAGGGGCGGCTCCAGTGATGTGGGGGACGTTACTCTAATGGCTCCCACGGTTAGCATGCGATTCCCGGTGCGAGTCCCTGGCTCTCCTTCTCATCACTGGACAGTGGTAGCCGCGGCCAACTCTTCGATCGCTCATAAAGGGTTGACAGCAGGGGCAAAAGTTCTTGCCCTTTCTGCCTTTGATCTTCTCATGAATCCGGAGGTGCTGGCAAAAATTCAGGGGGAGTTTGCCGAACTGAGGGCGAAAAGGCCTTACAAGACACTTCTTCCCGTTGACGCCCAACCGCCATTAGGTTTAAACACCGAGCTCATGGATAAATACCGGCGAGCAATGGAGAAATATTATATTAATCCCTAACACCAGGGTTTCGTGTCCAACTGATGATTGAAGGGTGCTCGTTAGCACTGTATAACCGGGCTCAAAAGCGATTTTATTCGGGAAAAAATCAAAACGTATATCCCATCGAAAAAAAAGCGATATGATAAGTAACTTCATTTTCAATCGCGCCGGCATCAAACTTAGTACTATAAAATCGATAGCCCCCGCCAACATCCCAATGCCGATTGAGTTGATATCGAAGCGAAATTCCTCCGTCGAAATGCCGGTTCGCGGCCATCCTGATCCAGTTCGCGTCCGCAGTTATAAGCAGCTTGGGGGTCAGTTGGTACCCGCCCAGAAGATGGAAAAGTGGGAGGACAACCCACTTCTGAACTTCGGCTGCCAGGGGCCCATTTTTCATCTCCAGTTTGACCGTTGCCCATTTGCCAGAAAGCGCACCCCCAACCTTCCCAATCCAAGGCCCTGAAGGGTTCAGGTTGTAATCGTATTGGATTCGGGTCTCATACGGTAAGAAGAACGAATTTCCGTATCGGTAGGAAAAACCGTGCTTTGAAATAAAACGGGGGTGTTGAAATACCCGTGGTCCTGGGACTCGAAGGGGGCAAACCGTAAATTCACCTCATGGCGGTCATCCAAAGAAATACCCAACCCTACGGCTGCCGTTGTGGTCGGGTCATCAATCTTATCAAAATGATCCAGACTGAACTGGGTGCCGGTATCGGATGGGGCCGTCACTTTGTTTTCGCTTAAATAAGCCCTTCTCAAGGAAAATTCGAAGCGCCAGCGAGGGTAAGAAACAACCCCCGGTTCGCTGCGGGCCGCTGGATTCGTCAAGGGGGTGTCCAAGACATTTAACTGGACCCCATATCCGTCTTTGACGGCCATGGGAGTCAGCGCGACTTGGGGAGAATAGGGCGTGGCCCAATACCAGTTGCTAAGCATGGCAATGCTTGCTCCGGCAATCACATCATCCAGGAAATGAGCATCGGCTTGGACGCGACTATAGCCCACAAAAGCAGCGGCGAGGTACGCGGGAATTCCCCATAGATACCCATAACGCGTATGGATAAAGGAAGCCCCCGAAAAGGCACTCGTCGTATGTCCTGAGGGGAAGGAGTATTTGTCCGATTCCCCGGGCCCCAATTTTCTGAAGGTTACCTTCATCGCGTAAGTTGTGGCCAAGGCAGTGCCCAAAGATTTAGTAAACTGTTTGGTCCCCTCCCAGTCTTTTTCGAACAGGGTCGCTACCCCTGCCGTCGCCGGAAGGACGATCTGCAAGATGTCACCGGCTTCGGTGATATCTGGATTCTCAGCCCATGCCCGTTGGGGGGCATAGTTGACAAAAACCCATAGAACCAATCCCAATAGACTTATGACGCCAAAAGACCGGTTGTTGCTTCGCCCCATAATTTCTCCCTAAATTTTATATCTTCGGAATAAATAGAACCTAAATTGAGCGATTCTTTTAAACCACAGAGAATACGGAGATTCATTACTAAAATGTTTCATTGTTTTCACTTAACGAGTGCACAGACTTCGGCGAGCTCAGTCGAGCCGAGTGAAGTAACGAAAAGGTTTTAATTTCCTTGATTTACCTTAACTTTCCTCTGTGCCCTCTGTGGTAAATCGCCTTTTTTAGGTAGAAATCAATATTGATTCCACTTATTATAATCCTTAGTGTCAAATTTCAAATTTTCAGGCCTGATATTGACGGGCAATCCCTTTGTCCAATAGCTCCTGAATCTCCTGCTGGCTGTATCCTAACTCTTTGAGAATTTCAGAAGTATGCTCGCCGAGCAGCGGGGGACGCCGGCGAATCTTGGGGGCTTTCCCGGAAACAAATATGGGGGTCTTGATGATCTTCACCTTTCCCTTCTCGGGAACTTCAATCTCCTCCATGATCTGCCGGAATTGCACATGGGGGTCTTGAATGATCTCGTCAATATTCATGAGCCGGCCACAGGGAACATTGCCCGTTACTAATATGGATTCCAGCTCCCGGCTTCCATATTGTTTGGTCACATTGGTAACCTCAACGGCTAATTCCGGCCGATTCTGACGCCTTCCGTCGAGCGTAGAGTAGCGAGGATCCCTGAAAAGATAATCGAGCTTGAGCGCCTGGCAAAGGTTTTTCCACATCTCATCGGTGGTAACAGTGATATAAATGTAACCATCCTTGGTCTCAAAGGCCTGGTAGGGAGCGGCGGCCAAATACCCTGATCCCATACGTACCGGCAGTTCACCGGTCATGGTGTACATGGCTACAAACTGCCCCATCTGCATGATGGCCACGTCCAGCAAAGCAATATCAAATCGCTTCCCCTTGCCGGTCTTCTCCCGATCCATCAGAGCCAGTACAATGGCATAAGCAGTGTGGTTCCCCGCAAGATAATCGACCATCGTGGGAAGGACCCGGGAGGGCGGCCGGTCCGGTTCTCCGGTGTTGATCATAATCCCAGACATAGCCTGGGCGACAGGGTCGTAGCCGGGACGATCCCGATAGGGTCCATCTTGCCCGAAGCCGGAAATGGAGCAATAAATGATCTTCGGATTCACCTGGGCTACCTTTTCATAGCTCAAATTCAGCTTGTCCATCGTGCCGGGGGTAAAATTTTCGAGTAGCACATCTGACTTCTGGATGATTTTCATCACGGACTCATGGCCTTGCGGCTTCTTGAGGTCGATCGCGATACCCCGTTTGTTCCGGTTAAAATTCAAAAAAGCCGAACCGCTGACCGTCCTCCGCCAAAAATCCCCTGCGAGCGGCTCAATTTTTATGACATCGGCCCCCATATCCGCGAGCAACATCGAACAGGCTGGACCCGCAATCACCTGGGTGAAGTCGGCAACCCTTATACCTTTCAAGGGCAGCCATGAATTCATTTCGCTGGTCATGCTTACCTCCTCTTTAAAATTTAATGGGACGCAGATTTACGCAGATAACCGCAGATAATCAAGCGTCACGCTTGGGAAATTCTTTGCCCGCAGTATGGGCAAAAATTAAAATCTGCGTTCATTTGCTGGCCGCATTTTGGGCACCGCAATGGTGCTGGTCGGAATGAGTTCCGCTGGGACCTCTCCGCTTCTGCGGATACCCTGCCACAGCGGCTGCATTCCAGGAAAAGCTCTCCCCGCTTGATCGGGATAAGGGGGATAAAAAAAATACTTAGGTAATGATCCAAGCGTTTGAGGCGGGCGGAGGGCAAGCCGCAGTTTGGGCAGACCCGCATTTGGTCGTCTACTTGAACCTTCCTGGGTTGCACACCACCGATGAAAATGAAAGCGCACCTCCTTAGGAGCCTTGGGGGACTCCTTTCTAACATTATTCTTTATTCGGTTTTTCACTCCGCGATCCCAGCGTATTCCGCGGCGAAGAAGAAAGCGAGACCACTTTTTTCGCCCGGTCGGATCGCCTGGCCGCGTCCAGAACAAGTTGGGTTCGCCAAACCTCTTCTCCGGAAGCAATTGGGCTCCGTTCTTGCTGGATGGCATCGATAAATTCCTGGAGTTGCAGTGTATAATTGGAGGGATTTTGCTCCCCGGAGACGATCCTCTTGCCGTTCAAATCAAGATGATATCCAAAACCAAAAGGTTTTCCCGTTCCATACTCCTGTAAACGCATTACCCCTTTCGTCCCTACAAGAATGGCTTCATGCACTGCAGGGGTGGTGTTAAGGGAGAGGTGAATGCAAGCCGATTCCCCTTGATCGAATGATAAAAGGATATCTGCCTCATCTTCTCCTTCCCACTGGGGGTTTCTTCTGGAGGAGAAAGCGTAAACCTGGCAAGGGGTTTTTCCCATCCACGTTAGGACCGAATCAATGGAATGGCTCCCTTGAAGGAAAATAACCAGCCCCCCAGCCTCTTCCGACCGTTTCCACCAATCCGTGGGTGGCGAAGGAAAATGGACCAGGAAGGAAATGACCACCCGAAAAAGATCCCCAATTTCCGGAAGATTTTTCTGAAGGGCAAATACGGCATCGGCAAACCTTCTGCTCTGTCCTACCATCAAGGTGATATCATATTTTCTGGATTCCTCTATCATCTCCAAGGCTTGCCTTGCGTTCAGAGCCATCGGTTTTTCGATCAGGATATGCTTCCCGGCTCTGGCAAAGGCCAGGGAGA
>JAOUFX010000229.1 GCA_029857975.1 Deltaproteobacteria bacterium
ATGTATATCTTACGGGCAATCAATCCTTCTACGTCTTTAAAAGCTTCCAGCAAAGCCTTTCGGGATTGGTCAACAGGTCGGATCACCTCTGCGGATTTTTCCAACAGGGCCACTGCTGCTGGGTGAATAACTTCGCTTAAAAAAATTTTCATCATTCCTCCTATTATATAATGTGTACCTAAAAGCCGATTTACCACAGAGGGCACAGAGGAAAGTTAAAATAAATCAAAAAAATAAACCCCTTTGCGCTGCCTTACTCTGTGCACTCATTAGGTGAAAAAAATGAAACGTTTTATCCGAGGATTTGATGATACGAGAACACAGAGAAAAGATTGGGCTTATTTTGTTTTTTTAACCATAAATTTAATCTCCGTGTCCTCTGTGGTTTATCTGCGGTTTAAAAGAATCGCTCAATTTGGGTTGTAATTACGCTATCATCCTTAAGTTGGGCTGTCAATGGAAAGATAACAACAGCAAAAGAAATAAGAGGGTTCAACGAACGCACGAAAGGTTTACCTAAACCCGGGAATCCCCGAACGCTTTATTGGTTCGATCTTAGCAAGGAAAAGACAGGGGTAGGTTATGCCCGCAGGCATATTTCCAGGAGCTTTTGGGATTTAATTTTCTCAAACCATTCATTGAACTGAGATTCATCCTGTAAAATCTGATTTACAATGTCTTGCTGGTAATGGCCCGCTTTCATCCGCACTTTAATTTTTTTATGAAATTTTTCACTCAAGGTATGGTGAATAATAATTCCAACGGCAGCACTATACGGGCAAAGCGGCCCCCCCACCGTGTAGAAGACCTGGATCTCCTCCTCTTTGACTTCTATATCTTCTTCTTTTACAAACCCCATTTCCACGATGCTGCGATTCCGCAAATCGGGGTCGAGAATATGATCCAGAACTCTGAGTATTTCATGCTTGGTCATGGGAATTTCTTCCTCATTCATGCCCTCCCGCCCGGAGTACGACCCAGTCTCTCTGATGAGAGAGGGAAGGGCGGGGGGTGCAAGGAAGGCAATAAAAATTTTCAATGCCCATGGGCATGCTTGTTAGGGAGTTCCTTTCCGCATCCGGTACAAATTTCGGACTCCATGGGATTTTCTATATCACAGACCGGACAGTAACACTTTTTAGATTCAGGCTTGAAAACGCGCCCTGATTTTTTGTTCTGGTAATCCTGAATGGCTTTCTGGAGGGCATCCGCTCCCAGGTTAGAACAATGAAGCTTCTGTTTGGGAAGTCCCTCCAGGGCTTCGGCTACCATCTTGTTCGTTATTTTTGACGCTTCCTCCAGGTTCTTTCCTTTGGCCATTTCGCTAACCATGGAGGAAACGGCAATGGCTGCGCCGCACCCAAAGGTTTGAAATTTTATATCGTCAATTATATTATCTTTTACCTTGATGTAGAACGTCATCATATCCCCGCAGACGGGGTTGCCGACTTCTCCCACCCCATCTGCGTCTTCAAGCGTACCCACATTGCGGGGGTTTTTAAAATGTTCCATGACCGTTTGACTGTACATTTTCCACTCCTTCTTATCCTATTTTCTTTGGCAAAATCCCATTACATAGGAAATGCCCTATTGGACACGGATGAACACAGATTTTCAGGATATTAAATAAAAACACAGAAAATAATTATCTGCGTTTATCCGTGGGAATCTGTGTCCAAATGAATTTAATTATATAGTAAAATCCTTTTTTCAACCTTAGGCTCGCTCGCCAACCTTTTAGGTCTTTTTGGCCATCGCTTTCCGGTACACCGGGGACATATTCCGCAGCCTTTCTACCACCGGCGGTAAAGCTTCCAGAATCCGATCCACATCCGCTTCCGTGTTCTGCATTCCAAAACTGAAGAGAAGCGAACCCTGGGCGGTGGCGGCATCCACCCCCATCGCCAGCATGACATGAGATACTTTTAAAGACCGGGAAATGCAGGCCGATCCGCTGGAAATGCGGATGCCTTCCATATCCATAAAAAGGAGCATGGCTTCTCCTTCGATATACTCCACGGCGACGCTGACATTTCCGGGAAGGCGTTGAGTGGGATGCCCGAGAAAGCGCAGGTAAGGAATTCGCCGGGGTAACTCCTCCGTTAACTTTTTTTGCAATTTTTTTAAATGGCTCATCCGCTGGGGAATTTCCTCCCGGGAAAGGTCGGCGGCAACCCCCATGCCCACGATCGCCGGAACGTTCTCTGTTCCGGCTCGCAGACCCCGTTCCTGAATTCCTCCGTCCAGGAGGGGTAGGATTCTCACCCCTTTGCGAATGAACAGGGCAGCCGCCCCTTTGGGACCGTAAAACTGGCTGGCCGAGAGACTCAAAAGGTCTACGTTCAGTTCTTGGACGTTGACGGGGATCGTCCCTACGGAGTCTACGGCATCCGTGTGGAATAAAACATTTTTGGCCCGCGTGATTTTGCCAATCTCGGCTATGGGTTCAATCGTGCCCACTTCCGGATTCGCCTGCATGACGGAAACCAGGATAGTTTGGGGAGAAATGGCTTTTTCCACCGCGGCGGGGTCCACGAAACCATGCGCATCCACTGGAAGACGGACCACGTGAAATCCGGCCCGCTCCAGGGCACTGGCCGTGTGCATGATCGAAAAATGTTCAATGCTGGAGACAATGATTTCCTTGCCGCGGCTCTGATGAGCCCAGGCAAGGCCTTTTAAGGCCAAATTGTTGGATTCCGTGCCGCAGGAGGTAAAATAAATTTCTTCCTCATGACTGCCGATAAGTCTGGCAACTTTGCCCCGGGCTTCTTCGATGGCTTCCCGGGCTTTTTCACCGCTATCATGGATGCTCGAAGGGTTTCCGTAAAATTCGCTGAAATAAGGAACCATAGCCTCATAAACCTTGGGATGGATAGGCATGGCGGCTACATGGTCGACGTAAGCTAAAGACATCCTTCATCTCCTCTTCTTTTTGGATGATTTTAGTCGCAAATGGATTCGGCCAAACTATACTTCCCGGGTCAAGATTACCTTGCTCGACCAAATATCTTTATTTAATATTACCATTCTCGCTGAAATTCGCAAGATCAAAAAATAAAATCAGTGTTGCACAGATCCCAGGATCAACCTAAAATAATAACAAGGGGAACGACTGGAAAAAAAATTTTGGGGGGACGCAGATAAACACAGATTACCAGGATTAAAACAAAAATTCAGAAAGTTGGACTACTCAAGTTTTATTCTGGATTCTAAATTCTGTCTCCTGGATTTTAAATTCTAATCCTGTAAATCTGCGCCAATCTGCGTCCAAAAAATAGAAGAAGGAGAACATGAAAGCAGAAATTATTGCCGTCGGAACCGAGCTATTACTTGGACAGATCGTGGATACCAATTCGGCCCATATCGCTCAACAACTGACCACAATTGGCCTGGATCTGCATTTCATGGCCACAGTAGGAGACAATTTGGGGAGGCTGAAAAATACTTTGCGCAACGCTTTGGAGCGATCAGATATTCTTATCACCACCGGAGGCATCGGCCCAACCCTCGACGACCTGACTCGCCAAGCTGTAGCCGAAGTCCTCGGCAAGCCATTGGTTTTTCAACCGAAACTTAATGACCAAATCAATGATTTCTTCAAACGGGTTGGCCGGCCCATGAGTTCCAACAACCGTAAACAAGCATATATTCCCGAAGGAGCCATTCCCATCGAAAACCCCGTGGGCACGGCTCCCGGTTTTATTGCCGAGCATAATGGCAAAGCCATCATCGCTGTTCCAGGCGTGCCCCATGAAATGCGCTACTTCATGGAACACAGTGTCCTTCCTTACTTGAAGAAGAAACTGGGCATCCGGGAGGTGATCGTTTCCCGTGTTCTCAAGCTGTTTGGAATCGGTGAAAGCATGGTGGATGAACGAATAAAGGACTTGATCGAGAAGGGGGCGAACCCGACCATCGGCCTTCTGGCCCATACCCAGATGGGGGAAATCCACGTCCGCCTTACAGCCAAAGCCGGGGATAAAGCCGGGGCTGAAGCCCTGAATGCTCCCCTGGAAGCGGAGATCCGGGGACGCTTAAAAGGTTTTATCTTTGGAGCAGATGAGGAAACCTACGAAGGGGTTTTCAGCTCCCTTTTACGGCAAAGCGGACTTACCCTATCAGTAGCCGAAACCGGGTTTGGCAGTTCGGTCATCCAGACTTTTAAAATGATGGAAGGAAACACAGAATTCTTTCTTTGCGGCTTGACCATCGTCAGTCCAAGCATGGCGCAAAAAATTTTGGCAGTTCCGGAATCTGTTTTTACCAAGCGGGGTTTTAACAGCGGAGAAGCATCCCAAACTTTCGCCGAAGGCGTACGCCGCCTTTCCGGCGCTGATCTGGGGGTGGGGTTAACCGGGCAAGCGGGTAGTGGAAAAGAACAGGATCACTTAGCCTTCCTTGCCCTGGCCCATGCCCGAGGTACGGAAGTAATAGAACAACGCTGGCCCTTTGCCATGCGCTTCATCGAAAATCGTGTGACCAAAATGGCCCTGGCCCAGGTAAAGAAATACCTTCTTGAGAAAAAATAGTTAGGAGTGTTTAGTTCGGAGTTCGGAGGAAAAACACTTAATATTTCGAATTTTAATTCCGCATTCGTCATTCGGCGTTCCGCATTTAATTCATTCCTTCCAGAAAAGCCCGCACATTGTACCCCAGGACATCGTGATTATAGCCGCCTTCGAGCACGCCGAAACGCCGTCCCCGGCAAAACTTTTGAGAATAAGTTTTAACCAAGGAGCCAATGGTCCTATAATCCTCTGTGGTTAAGAGACTCCCCCAATCTTCCACATGCCGGTCAAAACCTGCTGAGACGGATAGAACGTCAAAACCTTCGGCCTTTTCCAGGCGCTTTTGCACCTTCGCGACGAAATCCTTTCGATCCGAACTTTCGGGATGAAAATATTCTACTCCCGGAATGCCCGTGAAGACATTTTCCGTCCCATCCCCGAAATGCAGGTCAAAATCCAAGATCAATGCTTTCTTAACTTGTCCCCTCACCCCCGCCCTCTCCCCCAGCGGGGGAGAGGGGAAGGGTGAGGGGGAATTAACTTGCCCTGTTTTCATCAGTTTCTTGATGGCGATGGCGATATTATTGAAGTAGCAAAAACCCCAGCAAGAATCCGGGCTGGCATGGTGACCTGGAGGGCGAATGAGGCCGAAGGCCGGTTCACCATTCCAGGCCAATTCCGCGGCCATGATGGCCCCACCGGCAGAGAGCAAGGCGATTTCGTAGAGGTCGCTGGAGCGTTTGATGCGTTCAATCTGTCCCGGGGTGTGGACCAGGGCTACATCTTTTTCAGAGGCCGGAGACGGCTTGACCAATTCAAAATCATTCCCCAGAGCTTCGACGATAGCCTCCATCCTCCCGGCAGCGGCCGCAGGATCGGAGGTGTAAACTTCGTAAAACCGCTCATGGAATATGACTTTCATTTATCCTCCACCTAAAAAAGGCGATTTACCACAGAGGGCAAAAAGGAAAGTTAAGATAAATCAAGGGAATAAACTCCTTTTCGTTATTTACCTCTGTGCACTCGTTAAATGAAAACAATGAAACATTTTATCTGAGGAATTGATGATATGAGAACACTGAGAAAAGATTGAGCTTATTTTGTTTTTTTAACTATGAGAAATTAATCTCCGGGTTCTCTGTGGTTTAAAAGAATCGCTCAATTTGGGCTTCCTTTAGTATCTTTCATCCTTTACTTTTGGTCCTTCGGGAAGCTTGGCCATGAACTCCACTTTATCCGGCCTGATCAAAAGGATTTCTTTCATGCGCTCGATAAGCTTTTCGGTTTCTGCAGATCCCGGATTTTTTCCTTCAATAGAAAGGAGCAAATGGT
>JAOUFX010000230.1 GCA_029857975.1 Deltaproteobacteria bacterium
GCGCCTCTTCGGCTGCTTCTTTTTCTTCACTGCGGGTAGAAGGGGTTCCCATTACAATACCAAAGAAACTCGCTTTTAGGTGACTATGGAACCCTACCAGGACGTTCTCGATCGCCGTTAGGTTGGGAAAGAGGCGGATATTCTGATAGGTGCGTGAAATTCCCAGGCGGACGATTTGGTCAGGCATTAGGCCCACCAAGGAGTGGTGGTTGAAAAGAATCCCTCCTCCCTCGGGCTGGTAAAAGCCGGTCACGCAGTTAAAGAAGGTGGTCTTGCCCGCACCGTTTGGCCCAATGATGCTGTGAATGCTTTGTTCCTTGACTTCTATGTCTAATTCATCCACAGCAACCAGCCCGCCAAAGCGTTTGGTTGCTCTGTGCGCGGTTAGCATGCCCATAAAACCTCTATAGACCTTCCTGACTGCTTGGTTCGGGGCCCGATAGCGATTTTGTTTCTGTCTCGTCAGATCCCCCCGCGTGCAACTCGCGACGATGTACTGCTTCCGGCCAAAGACCTTCCGGTCGTAAGAGCATCATAGCCACCAGAGCAGCACCATAAACGAGGAGCCGGTACTCGGCAAATTCTCGCAGCAATTCGGGAAGGCCGACGAGAGCGATCGCCCCTACGATCACCCCGGGGATACTTCCCATTCCACCGACAATAATCAGGCAAATGATGTTAATGGAAATCATCACGTTGAAACTATGGGGATAGACCGAGCCGAGTTTACTGGCAAAGATGGCTCCACTCAAAGCCGAGAAGGCAGCACCGGTGGCGAAGGCCAGCAATTTGGTGGCCACCAGATTGATTCCCATCGCCTGGGCCACGTCCTCGTCCTCCCGGACGGCCATCCACGCCCGCCCCAGCCGGGAATCTCTCAGTCGCCAGGAGATAAATCCAACCAGGAGACAGCCGGCAAGAATGAGATAGTAAATCTGTTGCGGGGTGGCCAATTCCATACTTCCGATAAAGGCCTTGGGAATTTTCCCAACACCCTGGGCTCCCCCGAGCCAGGGCCGGAGAAAATCGGAAAGGACAAGAATACGGATGATTTCACCAAAACCAAGAGTGGCGATCGCCAAATAGTCGCCCCTCATCTTAAGGACGGGGATACCCAGGAGAACACCGGATATGACTCCCATGAGGATGGCAAAAGGAAGTGCTGTCCAGAACGACAACCCGAAGAAACCCAGCTCAGGTGAGGTCAAGAGGGCCATCGTATAGGCCCCAATGGCAAAGAAGGCAACATAGCCGAGGTCTAAAAGGCCGGCATATCCGACCACGAT
The DNA here is from genome assembly GCA_029857975.1 of Deltaproteobacteria bacterium. The sequence continues at coordinate 1,287 of JAOUFX010000230.1, forward strand.
ATTCAGCCCCAGGCCTAAAAGAACGTAAAGCCCTACGATGGTCAAAACTTCGCTCAGGAAGAGACCAAGAATCTGCGGCAGGGTAAGTAAGAGAGAAAAAAGAAGAAGGAAGCCGGTGAGGCGCAATGCCCGCTGCTTGGGCGGTGAAAAGCGCCGAAACCCTGCTTGAACGGCACTCCCCCTTTTAGCCCAAAAATAAGTAGCGCCAGAGACGATGACGAACAAGAAACCTGCGCCATGAAGGGTGAGTCCATTGACGGCGAAAAGCCACTCATTGATGATGGCGAGAGGCCCCCAGAGAGCGAAGGTAGGACGGAGCAAATCCTGAAGCACGCCCGCGATTACTATGCTACCCAGAGAAGTCAACAGCACCCGCCGGGTAAGGACGGGCGAAAAATAGAACAAACCAGCCAGCACCCCTCCCAAAGCTCCGGCTCCGAGGAGAAGGAGACTCCCCATCCCCACTCCATAATCAAAAGTCAGCAATTTATAGAGGACCGGTGAGGCATTGATAAAAACCGCCCTTAGTCGGACCCAATTGCCGACGATGACCAGGAGGGCCAGGCAGCCACCCAAGATCAGCCCTGAGATGAAGCTATTGACCAGAACCCATGGCAGCTCATTCCGACCTGAACGTTTGGCGGCTAAGTAACCGATAAACAAGGCGACCACCAGCAGAAGGGTATGGCCCATCGAAACAACATCGGCGATTATATGGCGCTGGCTGAAAGCCTCCACCATCCCAACCAGGGCTAGGAAGACTCCGACTATACCGCCGATGAGTCCGGTTTTAATCCCCTGCGGCCAGACCGATTGTTTCATAGCCATTTAGTCTTGTAGTCTCATAGTCTTGCAGTCTCGCAGTCCGGTAGTCTTATTTCTGATTCCTTAAGCTTTTTTTACTGCCAGACGTTCTCCCATAATGCCGGTGGGCCGAAAGATCAATATGAGAACGAGCATGATAAAAGCAATGGCGTCTTTCAGTTGGTAGGGGGCCACGATTCCCAGGCCATCCAGGAAGAGGCTGGGCCCTATGGATTCAACGAGGCCGAGAAAAATCCCTCCCAGCATGGCTCCAGGGATATTGCCAATGCCCCCCAATACCGCCGCTGTAAAGGCCTTAATCCCCGGGATAAAACCCATAAAAAAATGCACCTGCTTGAACATTAAAGCATAAAGAACACCGGCCGCTCCTGCGGCCATCCCGCCGATGACGAAGGTGGTAACGATCATCCGGTTAATATCAATTCCCATCAGCGAGGAAGCTTCCTTATCTTCGGACACCGCCCGGATGGCCTTGCCGATCCGCGTTCGTTGGACAAAGGAATAGAGCCCACCCATCAACAGGGCTGCGGCTACAATCACCACCCCCTGAAATTTAAGAATCCGGAACGCCCCGATCATCCACTCGCCCTCCAGAATCTTCACGACCGGGTAGGCCTGAAAACCAGAACCATAGAGCCCTCGAAAGGTGTATTGGAGGAAAAAAGAGGCCCCGATGGCCGTGATAAGGGGTACCAGGCGGGGAGCCCCTCGAAGAGGGCGGTAGGCAATCCGCTCCAAAAGAACGGCGATCAAAGTGGAAACGGCCATGGATACCAGAAAGATAACGAATAGGCTCATGATGGGGTGTCGATCCAAAAAACCGGAGGAATAAAAAGACGCCGCCACAAAGTAGGCCGTGTAAGGACCGCTCATAAAAACTTCGCTGTGTGCAAAATTGATCATCCGCATGATGCCATAGACCATGGTGTAGCCCATGGCGATGAGGGCGTAGATGCTTCCTTGCGCCAGACCAAAGATCATGAAATCAAACCAGTGGTGAGAGGTATAACGGCCTGCGGTTAAGGTGGCTGTGGACCCCCAAATGATTAAGGCCAGAATCACCCCTCCGATCAGCCACATGAGGACATCGGTGGGTGTGATCTTCTCTTTCCATCGCTGGCGCATAAGGGCCTCCACCCTGGGAAAGATTTCTCCTTCCCCATCCTCCCCCCTCGAGAAGAAGGGGAAGGATGGGGAATTTTTTTGGCTTATGGCGGATTCGCCTTGGTGATTGAGCCGGAACGATTTTTGTTTCCGGCTCCCTTTTTCTGTTACATGAATGTCGTCCTTTTCCAGAGAAACAGGTTATTTCTGCTTAGCTGGAGCTTTTTTGGCTGGAGCGGATATAGGCTTCCAGAAAGGTTTATCGGGCATCTCTAACTTTTTGACATTTTCTTCCGTCGTCTTATAGACCGCGATCCGCGGATCGGCGCAGTCCCCGTATTTGTCGCAGGTAAGATTTCCGGTAAGGCCTTTAAGGTTTTTGGTGGCATAAAGGGCATCCCGGAGTTTCTTGCGGCCAATGTACAAGGTTCCGCCGGGACCCTTTTTGCCCACCTTCTCAATGGCGGCAAAGATCATCATGGCCGCATCATACCCATGGGCATGGAAGGGAGCCAACGGTTTTTCCCCGTACTTTTTCTGATGCTTGGCCAGGAAATCTTTATAGCCGCCAGCAAAAGCCGAGAAGTCCGGGCTCGAGTGATACATTCCTACTGCCGTTTCCCCCGCAGCCTTGTAAAAATCCGGAGAGAATATACCGTCCGCCCCCATCAGGGAAACCTTCTCTAAACCTTTTACCTCTTTCACCTGGCGGGTAATATGTCCGCCCGCGCCGATAAATATGGGGTAGTAAATAAACTCCGGCTTGCCGGTGGCGATTTTGGTCAGAACCGGCCGCATGTCCGTGTCCGTTGGGGCTACGGCTTCCTGCGATACAATCGTTCCGCCCAGTTTTTTAAAGGTCTCGACAAAAACCGCCTGTAGTTGTTCGGCATAGACGCTTCCATCATGGATGGTGGCTGCCTTTTTGATCTTTAGTTTCTTAATGGCAAACTCCGCAGCCACTGCTCCCTGCACTTTATCGTTGTGAGCCGTGCGCAAATAACCATCATATTCCGCCCCTCGCTTCGGATCTGTAAGATACGGTGCGGTATTAGAAGGAGAAACGGTGGCAATGCCCGCTTTCCAGAGGATGGGAGCGCCGGGTTTCGCTTCGCTTGAGCAGTTGGAACCAACGGCGGCTACGATGGTAGGGTCAGCAGCCAGTCTGGTCGCGGCCGTTTGGCCACCCTCGGCGTTGCATCCCGTGTCTTGAACGGTCAGTTTGACGGGGTGACCCAGGATCTTACCGCCCTTGTCTTCAATGGCGATTTCTACCCCTCGCTTGGTATCCACCCCCAAGGAGGCGTTCTCCCCCGCGACAACCATCCAGCAGGCGATATGGATGGGGCCCCCTTTTTTGATCTTCACCACGCCAATCGGGTCCTCATATTTGAAAGCTTCTTTTTTCGTCTGGGCTGGCGCAGAGACCACGGCCAAAGCTGCCACGATCATGATTACTAAAAATGGAACAAAAATGCGTTTCATTTTTTCCTCCTTTCCGTATAAGTTTTTTTAAATCTTCAAGGAGCTAAAAATGGTTTCTCACCTCCCCTTCCTTTCCTCTCATTAGAAATATGAACATCCTAATCATGGCTTATTCATTTGTCAAGGGCACAATATTCCTTGAGCCGTTTTGGAAAATGCTTTATATTGTACGCAATGAAATTTAAACTCCAGTCGCAATCGCCCCATAATTTGACACGGTGTGCACTGATCTTCAGCCAGTTCCCTCTGGATGGAACCGACGTGTGGATTCCTGCCAGAGAAATACTCCCCGCCCAGTATCGCCGGCTTTACGTCTTGGAAAACGAACTCATTTTGGCCATGGTCCAACAAGACGGGGACTCGCAGCTACTCGTGCGCACCCATCCCTCCCGCCCAATACACCGCGCTTCTCTCCAATCCATGGTCAGCTGGCAATTTCATCTTGACGCCCCCTTAGAAGCATTCTACAGGCGAGCCAGGAATCATCCTTTCTTTCAGCCCATCCTAAAAACTCTTTACGGGGTTAAGCCTTTGCGCACTCCTACTCTATATGAAATGGGCGTCATTGCCATCACCGAACAGCAGATCTCTTACCCGGTGGCTGTTAAGATGCGTTCCAGGCTCATCGCGGGTCTGGGGCGGAAGATGGTTTTTGAAGGAAAAACGTACCGGGCCTTTCCCACGCCGCAGGCTATAGCAGAATGCCGGGTTAACGATCTACGGGCCTTTTCTTTTTCCGGCCGGAAAGCAGAATACATCATCGACTTCTCCCGCAAGATAGCCGATGGAAGCTTTAATCTGGAGGATCTGCGCGATCGGCCCAACGAAGAAGTGATTACAGCCCTCACTTCCCTCAGGGGTTTTGGACGATGGAGCGCCGAATATCTGCTGATCCGCGGGTTGGGTCGATCCGATGTCTTTGCCGCAGATGACTTAGGTGTGCAAAGGCTCCTCGGAAAACACCTGGGGCCCGGCCACCGGGTTACCGCCAAAGAATGTGGAAAAATCCTGGAGGAATGGGGGTCTTTCAAAAGGTGGGTGGTCTTCTACCTTCTTTGCGCCTCTCGGTTGGGACTGATATAAACCTAAAAAAGGCGATTCACCACAGAGGACACAGAGGAAAGTAAATAACCACCGGCCTT
>JAOUFX010000231.1 GCA_029857975.1 Deltaproteobacteria bacterium
GTCAAGGCATCCAGGATCCCAGCTTGCTCATACCGGCCAAAGAAGTATGGAAGGGAAACGGAGGATTGACCGCGTCAGCTTTATCCTATTTCAACAAAGAGTTTAATAGCCGCGAACACCTGCTGCTATCCCTTGGGCAGGCAGCAGGTATTTGTCCCCGCATTGAGGCCAGCCTGAAAAAATCCATACCCCCTGGCTATAAGCTCGATTCCGCCGGGGCCCATGAGTTCCTTACGGAAAGAGCCATGGCTTTGGAACAAGCCGGATTTGGCGTATTGTTGCCTGCCTGGTGGACGAGAAAAGGAACGAAACTTCGCCTGAGCGCGCGCGCCAATGTGCGGTCTCCCAAGCTCCAGGGGAAAAGCGGGCTTTCCCTTGACGCCCTGGTTCAGTTCGATTGGGAAGTCGCCCTGGGCGAAGAAAAGCTTTCCTGGGAAGATCTCCAGGCCCTGGCCGCCCTTAAACTTCCTCTGGTGAAAGTGCGCGGCCAATGGGTGGAGGTGAATGCTGCGGACATCCAGGAGGCCCTTGATTTTTGGCAAAAAAAGCGCTCAGGCCGGGTGTCGGTGCGTGAAATCGTGCAGATGGCTTTGGGGGAGATGAAGAACCCCGGGGATATGGCCTTCGCCGGAGTCAGTGCCCAGGGGTGGATTGCGGATTTTCTTGCTGAACTGGACGGCCGTTCTCCTTACCAGGAGTTGGCGGCGCCCCAGGGTTTTCAGGGGGAATTGCGGCCCTATCAGGTTCGGGGCTACTCCTGGCTTGGGTTCCTCCGGAGGTGGGGGCTGGGGGCCTGCCTGGCTGACGACATGGGCCTGGGCAAGACCATCCAGACCCTGGCGCTCCTGCAGCGCGACCGGGAATCTGGTGGCAGGGAGCCGGTCCTTCTGATTTGCCCCACTTCCATTGTGCACAACTGGGAGAAGGAAGCTTCCCGATTTACGCCGGAACTGCCGGTTATGATCCACCACGGCATCGCCCGGGAGAAGGGGGAAAGGTTTAAGGAAAAGGCCTTGAAACAGGCCGTGGTCATCTCCAGCTATGGGCTGCTGCAAAGGGATTTTGATGTTCTGAAGGAAGTTCCGTGGTCCGGGGTAATCCTAGACGAAGCGCAAAACATCAAAAATCCGGAGACCAAGCAGGCCAGGTCAGCCCGAGCCTTGAAGGCGGAATTTCGTCTCGCCCTCACCGGCACGCCAGTGGAAAATCATGTGGGGGATCTGTGGTCCGTTAGCGAATTTCTTAACCCGGGTTTTTTGGGCACTCAGGCTGAGTTCAAGCGAACCTTCTTTATCCCCATCCATGCCGGCCGCGATCCGGAGGCGATGGCGCGGTTGAAGCGCCTGACCGGGCCTTTTATCCTGCGCCGCCTAAAGACGGACAAATCCATCATCTCCGACCTGCCGGAAAAAATGGAAATGAAGGTTTTTTGCACGCTAACCAAAGAGCAGGCCTCCCTCTATGAAGCCGTGGTGAAAGAAACCATGAGTTCCCTTAAATCGGCTGAGGGCATCCAGCGGAAGGGTTTGGTTTTGGCCACTCTCTCCAAACTCAAACAGGTGTGCAACCATCCCGCTCAATTCCTCGGAGATAACTCATCCATCCCGGACCGTTCGGGGAAGCTTACCCGTCTGATCGAAATGGCTGAGGAGATGATCGAGGTGGGGGACCGGGCCCTGATATTTACCCAGTTCGCCGAGATGGGCGAACTTCTCCGGCGGCACCTCCAGGAGACATACGGGCGGGAGGTCCTCTTCCTGCACGGGGCGGTTCCCAGGGTGCAAAGAGACCGGATGATTGAACGATTCCAGGCCGGGGAGGAGGATCTTCAGATTTTCATCCTTTCCCTGAAAGCCGGAGGGACGGGCCTGAACCTGACTCGGGCGAACCACGTGTTTCATTTCGACCGCTGGTGGAACCCGGCAGTGGAGAATCAGGCTACGGACCGGGCGTTTCGCATCGGCCAGACCCGCAACGTGCAGGTTCATAAATTTATCTGCGCGGGCACACTGGAGGAAAAGATCGATGAGATGATCGCGCGCAAACGGGGGATTGCCGAAAAGGTCATTGGAACCGGAGAAGGCTGGTTGACTGAGCTTTCGACCGAGGAGCTTAAGAATCTGTTCGCTTTGAGAAAGGAAGCAGTGGGGGAAGTTTAATATGGGTCGCTGGAATGATTTTTATTTCTTCAAACCGTCAATCCCTCGCAGCGTAAGGGGAGGAATTAAGGCCCAGTCCCGCCGGGGGACGTTTGGGGAAAGCTGGTGGGCGAAGCGGTGGATTTCCGTACTGGAGAGCTTCAACATCGGCGCCAGGCTCGGCCGGGGTCGTTCTTATGCCCGGAACGGGCAGGTTCTTTCCATCGAAATCGACAAAGGCAAAGTTACGGCAAAAGTCCAAGGGTCCCGGCCGAAACCCTACAATATTTTAATCCGCATCAAGACGATTTCGCCGTCCGACTGGCGAAAACTAGCCCAGTCATTGTTGCACCAGGCCATCTTCTTAGCCAAACTCTTGGCGGGGGAAATGCCCAATGACATTGAAAAGGTTTTTGAGGATTTGGGTCTCTCCCTCTTTCCGGAAAAATTAAAAGACCTGGAAACAAAATGCTCCTGCCCGGACTGGTCGAACCCCTGCAAGCATATTGCCGCCGCTTATTACCTGTTAGGGGAGGAGTTCGACCGCGATCCTTTTCTGATATTCAAACTCCGGGGGATGAGCCGGGAGGATCTGCTCGGCAGCCTGGGCGATATCGATGCTAAAAAAGGGAAAGGCCGGGGCAGGGCAAAACCGGCCCCATTTCCTTCTCATGAAAAAGCCGCTCCGCCGGCTGAATCCCTCCCCGCAGACCCTGTCCTCTTTTGGGAGGGAGGCAACTTACCTGAAGTTTTCCCGGGCGAGGTTCGAGTTCCGCCGTTTCCGGCGGCCCTCCCGAAGCGGCTGGGGAGTTTTCCTTTCTGGAGGGGAAAGGAACGCTTCCTGGATGCGATGGAAACCATCTATGCCACGGCTTCAATCAGCGGGCTAAATGTGGTGATAGGGGAGAAAAGCAAGGGGGATTAATTTGATATTTGGCAATCGGTGACGAAAAAAATGTTATTCAAGAGGCCAGCGATTTCTGCTAATATAATTAAAAAATGATTTAAAGGAAAAAGAGTGAGCACGTATACCGTTTTTCCTAATGCTCCGATTACTGAAGCTCTTTTGGACATACGGGTTCAATTACCTCGGGAAATTGATCTCAAAAAGTTAGAGGTATTTCACGAAAATATTAAAAGCCGGTTTCCTGATAAAAAACAACGAATATCTTTTGAAACTGGATTTCAGTTGTCGCCAGAAAAGCCGCCAGTACCCCTTCCTGCTTCCGGTGGAGTCTACGGGTACATGTTCAGCTCTCCGAATGAGAAAAAGGTAGTTCAAACGAGATTAGATGGCTTTACTTTCAATAAGCTGAAGCCCTATGAAAATTGGGAGCGATTCTTTTCCGAGGCACAGGAGCTGTGGGCCCTTTATTTGAAAATTGCTAACCCTGAAAAAGTTACACGTATTGCTTTGAGATATATAAATCGAATAGAGATACCTTTGCCAATAAAGGATTTTAAAGAATACATCTTAACCATTCCTGAAATTGCACCCAACCTGCCCCAGGGAATTGCTCGATTATTTATGCAAATTTCCATTCCGAACCATGAAACCCAGGCAACCGCCATCGTTACTGAAGCCATGGAAAGCACTGCTGACATTCAGAAATTACCCTTTATATTGGATATAGATGTCTTTCAAGAAACCCTCAGCAGTGCCGATGAACCAGAAATTTGGGAAAGATTTAAAAAACTCCGTGTTTTCAAGAATGATATTTTTTTCAAAAGTATAACGGAGAAAACAAAGGAGCTATTTAAATGACATACGCTGATCCACACTCGAATAGACAAGGAGTAATATCCCCAGAATTTCTGGATGATGTAGCAATAGGGATTGAATCTTCTGATGTCCGAAGAGCCTTCCAAATCTCATTTGAACATTACAACTGGCCGTTTTCACGAACTTGGGCCAATGATAAACTAAGATTCTTAACACTGAAGGCAGAATGGGAAATTGAGACTGCCTATCTATCCTCTATTACCGAGATTGCCATGCATCCAGCCTATCAACAAATTATTGGAATGGGTCGAATTGCTGTCCCCTTTATTCTTTCTGAAATGAAGAAAAAACCGGGTCACTGGTTCTGGGCTCTGAAGTCTATTACTGGTGAAGATCCTGTTTTGCCCGCCCAAAGAGGAAGAATAAAACAAATGACACAAGCATGGCTTCGTTGGGGCAGAGCGCAGGGATATCCAGTGTGAGTAAGGAAGTTATAGAGCTTCTTTTTCCTGGTTTAATCGATAGCGGCTTCTCCATAATGAGTCCTGAAACACCAGAGTATAATTGCCTTGCTTGGACTGCGGGTGATACTGAAGCATGGTGGGAACCGGATGCTTTTAACTTGGGCTATTGGCCTTCGAATGCACCAAGGGAATTTAGCATAGATGCCTATATTAAGGCATATGAAACTCTTGGATATACTTGCTGTGAAAATGCTGAATATGAGGAAGGTTTTGAGAAAATCGTTTTATTTGTTAACTCATATGGAAAGCTAACACATGCGGCAAGACAATTGAATTCAGGAAAATGGACGAGCAAATTGGGGCAGTTAGAAGATATAGAGCATAGCTTAGAAGGACTTGTTGGCTCACAATATGGTTCTGTCAGTATTTACATGAAGCGGGCAGGATTTCGATGATATTCAAAAGTTAAAGGAGGGTACGGATGAAAGTTGATATGTCGCCCAAAGCGATCTCCACCCGCCTGAAACTCGTTTCCCAACTTCGCCGTCTCTGCCTTTCTCTGGCCAAGGCGAAACCAGCCCAATCCCGACCGCCCCCGCCGATGAGAAGAAATTGAGAGTGAAGAATCAAGTGTAAGAATCAAAAATTTACCGGAAAGACATTTCCCATCTTGTCTTGATTGTCGACTTCACCTACGAATGTTCAAATAAGGGATATTACAAGGGTTGAAGATTACAGAAAGTAGAACTAAACCGCTTCGCGGTGGTCCTTGTTATGCCAATTTATGCTTGACAATTACGCTTGTTATGCTATTCAGATAACAAAATATTTTATGGGGAATACCCCGATTGAAACCCCATAAGATATTGTGACCCTTCCCCAGCGGCTCCGTTCTTCATGCGTCAATCCAAAATTGCTTTCAATGCTTTGAATATTTTTATATTTTTCCTTCGAGCAACTTCGGATTGACGCTTATTCGAAGTCATTCATCCTGATTCAAGAAATCATAACCATATCGAAACAAATTCGATCATCCGAAAACAAAGAATATAATGCTTGGGTCACCCCAACAGGTCACCCAAGTTCGCGCTGAAGGTGCGGGCTAGATCCAAACCACGAGTAGGTATACTTTTCTTTGATTTTACCGTCGGCGTCGAAATGGAATACATCGACGCCTTGCCAACCGAATCTTTTTCCAACAAACAAGCGCGTGACGATTCCCCGGAAGAACATAACCAACCCTCTCGGCATGGTATCAGAGATATCATGTCGACATACATAGCGTATCGCCATCTTGCGATTCTCGACATCGATTATCCGGTCATGCTCGTCGAATCGCATCGCGCCATACGCCCCATTGAACTGCGGCTCGAATGCAGCGCGTATCTCAGCCTTCCCCCTGTGAGTTTTGCCGTCACCGGGTTGATAGATTGCGTCATCACTGAAGAAGGTCATAACGGTATCAAGGTCGTTGGCGTTGAAGGCGTCCATGTACTTGTTGATCGT
>JAOUFX010000232.1 GCA_029857975.1 Deltaproteobacteria bacterium
TTTCGATCCTATTTTCTCCGCCCGTGAGTTAGGCAACCATTTTTGTAACCATCAGGTAAGTTCATCATATAGAATTACCTTATTATAAGAGCCTCTTGCAAAAGTATTTTTTGTGGTTCGACAAGCTCACCACGGACGGAAAAACTAAATAATTTCAACCTAAGCCCGTTCACCCTGAGCCGTGAGCCTGTCGAACGGTCGAAGGGTAAATTACGGACTTTTGCAAGAAGCTCATAAATTAAGAGCTTCCCCGTAAATCGTATTCCCTCCTTGGTAAAGGGGGATTAAAGGCTACCACTTAATCAAGGATAAGCTCTAAGCAACTTTAGAGCACTTTTAGCAAGTTAGGCTCTTAGCTTGAGGTGAGGTGTCCGTCTTCTTTCTTTTGAGATGTTTTGCGGGAAAACTGAAGAAAAGGAGAATCGGGGAAATGAGACTGAAAGACAAAGTGGCTATTGTGACCGGGGCTGGGCGAGGAATAGGGGAAGCGATCGCTCTGCTCTTTGCCGAGGAAGGAGCCAAAGTGGTGGTGAATGATGTAAACGAGGCAGATGGAAACCGCACCGGCGAGGCGATCAAAAGCAAAGGCGGAAAAGCTGTAGTTGTTATCGGAAGCGTTACCGTTCGGGACATCGCCCAGAAAATGATGGACACGGCCGTCAAGGAGTTCGGGATTGTCGACATCCTCGTGAATAACGCCGGTATCCTTCGCGACGCCATGCTGCATAAGATGACCGATGAGCAATGGGATCAGGTCATCGACGTGAACTTGAAAGGCGTATTTCTCTGCACCCAGTGTGCGGCCCAAGTGATGAGGGAGAAACGGTACGGGAAAATCATAAACCTCTCCTCGGCGATGTGGAAGGGAAACCCCGGGCAACTCAATTATTCGGCTGCCAAGGCGGGCGTCATCGGGTTGACCAAAACGGCGGCCAAGGAATTGGCGCCCAAAGGGATCAACGTCAATGCCATCGCCCCGGGTCTGATCTGGACCGACATGCTCAAATCTACGCCTCCAGCCATACTCGAACGGATGCAGAAGAACCTGGCGACTACGGTCCCCCTGAACCGGCTGGGGTTGCCGCGCGATGTGGCCAATGTAGCTCTCTTCTTGGCCTCAGACGAAAGTTCCTATGTTACCGGCCAGGTGATTTATTGCGACGGTGGCCTGATCATATAGAAAAATTCCGGGGTCCAAAGATTGATAATCTCGTAAGAAGTCGAAAAAGCCGTCACTCCTGCGCAAGCAGGAGTCCTCAACTATTTGAATTAACTGGATTCCCGCTTTCGCAGGAATGACGAAAATGGGATAAAAAGTTGTCACTCCGGTGGAAGCCGGAATCGGAGAAGAAGGGCCAGGGATTTCCACCGTCAGGAGAAATAAATGGCCCCTGGCCTTGGACGGAAAGCACTCGAAGGGGAGAGAAATTTTCTATGCCCGGCCAAAGGTCCAAACGGCCTGGAGTGTTTGCGGATACGTGGAGGGGATCCATGGGAAATGCCGTACAGCCATTTAGGAGAGAGGGAGATTGTTTCAGGAGTAAAAAAACTCTTGTAAGAGGGAATTTTTTGAATTTTACTCAATTTAATTGAAATCGAATTGGTCAATTAAGAATAGTGCCATAACTGTATGAATTTTTTAAGTTAAGATTTTAAAGAAGGCCAAAATAAATTTTTAGCCTGGGAAAAATTGTGCTTGACAATAAATTGGATATGAGTAACATTCAAAAAAAAATTCCCCTTGGCCCAGCCAGGACCCCAAACATTTGATCCTGATGAATGGAGGAGGAATGACGCTTGCCGCCAAGAATATCTATGCAGCCTCTATCCCAAAGAGGACCAGTCAAGGAGAAGAGAAAAGACGACTGATCTTAAAAGTGGCGACGGGGGTCTTTGCTGAAAAAGGTTTCTATGAAGCCACCATCGCCCAAATCGCTCAGATAGCCAAAATTGCCGAAGGCAGCATTTACCATTATTTCGAGAACAAAGAAGACCTGCTCTTTTCCATCCCCGAAGAACGGATGGAAAATTTCTTGTCCGGCCTCCGCGAACATTTAGAGGGAATCAAAGGGGCCCTTTCCAAACTCCGTAAGATTATCTGGTACCATCTCCATTTTTATGAAAAGAACCAAGATTATGTGCTGATTCTTCTGCAAAACATCCGGCTAAACCCCCGCTTCAAATCCACGAGGGCGTATCAGTTGATCCGTGACTTCAGCCGATTGGTTGTGCAGATCATAGAAGAAGGGAAGAAGGAAGGCGTCATCCGGCCGGACATTAATGCTAAATTATTGCGAGATGCTATCTTGGGCGCTGTCGAGCATATCACCATCCGCGGGTCCATTTTGGGACGATTTCCAATACTGACCACGGCCACTGCCCAGCTTTACGATTTTTTCGTCACCGGTATTGGCACCGCAGACAGTTCCGTCACCCTCCCCCTACGAAAATTTCTCCGGATTTATGAATCCGGCATGGGTAAGAAGAACCCCCTGAAGGGGGAAGCGAGACTCCATTAATTTTTTATTTCTTTTAATCTTGCAAAGGAGGAAAAGATGCCCAGGATTATCGATGTGCATGGACATGTTTTCGACAGTGAGGGGTTGAAGACCATTATTCACTACCGGGTTCAACTTAACAAGTATTTGTATAATAAGGAAACCACCCCCGAACAATTATTGCGAGAGGCTCCTACGGTTGAGCAAATGGTCGAGGACTTCCGCAAAAACAACATGGTCGGCATGCCCGTGGCCTGGGATGCCGAGACTCACCTGGGAGGGCCAAAGACCAGCAACGATTACATCGCTGGCATTGTTAAGAAATATCCTGACGTATTTTTAACCGGGTGGGGCTCTGTGGACCCTTGGAAAGGCCGTTTAGCCCTGGAGGAGGCCGACCGTTGCATCAAAGAATTGAAGCTCATCGGCCTGAAATTCCAGCAGCCCACCCAGCAGTTCCACGTCAACGACCCCCAGTTTTATCCTCTCTGGGACCTCTGTCAGGACCTGGGCGCTGTGATCCAGCTTCACACCGGTTATTCTGGGTTGGGCACCGGGCTTCCGGGGGGTGGGGGGATCAAGCTGCGCTATACCAGGCCCATTCCAGATTTTGACGATTTGGCGGCCGACTTCCCGAAGCTGAAAATCATCGCCATGCATGTAGGGGATCCCTGGGTGGAAGAGCTCAACGCCGTCACCATGCACAAAGGAAACGTCTTCCGGGAAACCTCGGGCATGTGGCCCCGCTACTTCCCGGAGCCCATGAAGTACGAAATGAACCGGCGCCTTCAGGATAAATATATGTTTGGGTCAGAGTATAACCTCTTCCCCCTGGATCAGTTGGTCAAGCAGCACGAAGAAAACGAGTACCGGCCGGGATTTCTGGAAAAGCTTTTCTACAAGAATGCCATCCGGATTCTGGGGGAGAATCTGGAAAGAATCGGAGTCAACCTGAAAGAGTGGATGTGAATTCGGGGCAAATTCCGGAGATCTTCAAGGGTCGGTTATGTCCAAAATAAGGGATGAGATAGAAAAGCTCAGCTTATTATACTGCAGCTAAAAGACAGATGGATATCCTCATCCGGCTGCAGGAGACTCGGCTGTAGACTATCAAAGCCTTGGAGATGCTGAAAAATAAGAATACGGGGAAGGCAGAAAAAAACACGGCAATATTCCATTTTGTTTGAAGGAGGTTTTTTTAGATGGCTTTAAAAACCGGGAAAGAATATGTACAGAGCTTGAGAGAGATGAATCCCCATCCCACGGTTTATCTTTTCGGGGAAAAAATGGAGAACCCTTATGATCATCCCATGGTCAAACCGTCGCAGAATGCTGTGGCCCTAAGTTATGACCTGGTCCATGACCCCCTCCACGAAGACCTGATGACCGCCCGCTCCCACCTTACTGGCCAGAAGGTGAACCGCTTTTGTCATATCTACCAGAGCCGGGATGATCTGGTGAATAAAATTAAGATGTTTCGGATGCTGGGGCAGATGACGGCAACGTGCTTCCAACGATGCACCACCTGCGATGGGGGGAATATCATGTATCTGGCCACTTATGAAGTGGACCAGAAGTTTGGGACGAAATACCACGAGCGGTTCAAAAAATTTTTTAGGCACCTGCAGGAGAATGACCTGGTAGCAGGCATCGCCATGACAGATGTCAAGGGGGACCGAAGTCTGAAACCCAGTGAACAAGCCGATCCGGACCTTTACCTGCACGTGGTGGAGGAGAAGAAAGACGGGATCGTCGTTCGGGGGGCCAAGGCCCACCAGACAGGAGCCCTAAATTGCCACTGCACGGTGGTCATGCCCACTCGAGCCATGTCGCCGGAAGATAAGGACTATGCCATCGCCTTTTCCATCCCGATGAGTAGCCCCGGTTTAATTCATATTTACGGACGGCAGTTCTCCGACACGCGGAAGTTAGAAGGCGGTTGCATCGACATGGGGAATCCCCTCTTTGGCATGCAGGAAACCCTGCTCATCTTTGAAAACGTTTTTGTTCCCTGGGAAAATGTTTATCTGTATAAAGAGTATGAATTCGCCGAAAGGATCAGCGGCCTTCTCGGCTCTCATCACCGATGCAGCTACGGGGGGTGCAAGACTGGGGTTAGCGATGTCCTGATCGGGGCTACAGCTTTGCTTGCCCAGTACAATGGGGTGGCTAAGAGTTCTCACGTGCGAAGTAAGATAACCGAGATGATCACCCTTTCCGAGACCATGTACGGTTGCGGACTGGCTTCGGCCTATGAAGGCCACAAAACGCCAGTGGGAAACTACCTGAACGATTTTCTGCTGGCTAATGTGTGCAAACTGAACGTGGCACGGATTACCAACCAGATCGGGCAACTGGCCCTGGATATTGCCGGAGGGATCGTTACCACGATGCCCTCGGAGAGGGATTTACGCAGCCCAGAGATCGGCAAATATGTGGAAAAATACCTGCGGGGGGTTAGTAATGTCCCTGCCGAGCACCGTATGCGCATTTTGCGTTTGATCGAAAATCTGATGTTTGGGGGAGGAGCCGGAGGATATATTGTGGAATCTATTCACGGGGCCGGCTCGCCGGAAGCGCAGAAGACGATGATTCCCCGGGAGTCTAACCTGAGTCACAAGATTTCCCTGGCGAAATGTATTGCCGGAATCAAAGAATAGGAGGCGAAAATGAACCTGCAGGATAAAGTTGCCATTATCACCGGCTCTGGCGGAGGAATTGGCCGGGGGATTGCTCTAAAATTTGGGTCCCTGGGGGCCAAGGCGGTTGTGGCCGATTTGAAAATCGAAGGAGCCAAGGAAACTGTTTCTCTTTTGGAGAAGGCCGGGGCCAAGGGTTTGGCCCTGGGCACGGACATAACGGACCGAGCTCAAGTGCAAGATATGGTCAAAACCACGATCAACACCTTTGGGAAACTTGACATCTTGGTGAATAATGCCGGGTGGGATATAATTGAACCTTTTATGAAGAATAACCCAGAATTATGGGATAAAGTCATTGCCATCAATCTCAAGGGACCCATCAATTGCACCCGCGCTGTGTTGGATCACTTTGTTGAAAGAAAATACGGAAAGATTGTCAACATCAGCTCTGATGCCGGAAGAGTGGGAAGTTCCGGAGAAGCCGTCTATTCCGCCTGTAAAGGGGGAATCATCGCTTTCACCAAGACGATCGCTCGCGAGATGGCCCGCTACCAGATCAACGTCAATTGTGTTTGCCCGGGGCCGACGGATACTCCCCTTCTGGCAGAAATGACCCAAGGGGAGACCGGAGCCAAGATTATTACGGCGATGACCAATGCTGTCCCTTTCCGGCGCCTGGCCAA
>JAOUFX010000233.1 GCA_029857975.1 Deltaproteobacteria bacterium
TACAGGAAGCATACCATTAAGGAAGCAAAAGAATACCTGAAGATGAGTAGTCTTCCAGTCAGGATAGGTTAAAAACTAAAAAAAATAATGTTAGGAACTTTTTAAAATTGCACTCCTTACAGATTAAAAGTGCACCTCTGGGAGGTCAGAATTTTTGATTTTATGAACATCAATCAACTTCCCCTCGCACCAGAATCTAATTTCGGCGATTTGGTCATTGAGGGGGTAAAAACGGAGATTGACCTGTTTTCTTGGGTCTGCATGGACTTTGAATTGTAGATTGTTAACAGAGACTCTTCTATAAGAGTCTACGGTTCGATCCATTCGGAGACAGAAGATATCTTTAGCTGATTGAAAGGGAGGTGTAACTGTAAATTCTCTAAAGAGAGACTGTTTGTGTTTCAAGGCCTTTTGGAAACGGAAGTAAGGGATCTCCTGAGTCGTGGAGTGAACCTGGCGGTAGTTATATCGATGGAGTTCCTGGTTAAGGACCCTTTGGGCCTGATGGATCTCGGTCACCTCTTCGCGGACACAGGTTCGGATCAGCCGGTCCTGGAGCCAGCCATAAGGCCGTTCAATTTTGCCTCTGGCTTGAGGGGAAAGGGAATAGGTAACCTTCACCTGGCAGTCTTCCAGGACCTGTTTCCATTGTGGGGTCGTCTCATCGGTGAGAAGGTGGTGTTTATACCAGAGGGAGTCCCTTCCCCGGACAAAGCGGAAGATCGAGTGGGAATCAACGTAGTAAGCATAAGGAAGGCCATGTCGAAGGATCACGGTCTGCAAGGCCAAGATATGGGTCCAACTGGTCTCTTTCCTGACCAAGACGGCGTAGAGGAGGAACCGGCTATAATCATCCAGGGAGGTGATTAGATACCATTTTTCTTGGGCCGCTGGCGCCCAGAGATGATGCGAGGAATCATGCTGAATCAGTTCTCCGGCATAACGGGTTAAGAGTTCTCGGTCATGGAGGCTCCTTTTAGGTTTTTTCAGATAAAAGCCATGTTTTTTTGCCCGATCAATGATCGTGCTCAAGGAGACTTTCTGACGATAGGTTTTGCGCAAACGGTCCTTGAGATAGCTGTAATTATAAGACCTTAAAGGGACATCTTGGTCTTGGATAATCTTCTTTTCGATGGCTAATTCTTTGAGAATATTCTGTTCAATTTCCGGGGAGATGGTTCGGGGAGGCGTAGTTCTGCGGTATTGGATGGTGAAGCGCTGAGGATTTTCTTTATACTGCTTGAGGAGCATGAAAAATCGTCTTCTGCTGATTCCCAGGATCCCCTGGATATATTTTCGTTCCACTTCGTTCTTCAAATAGCGTTCGAGAAGTTCTTTGACTTGATCGGAAGTAAACCGCTTGTGTAACTGGGACATAATCTTAGACCTCCTTTGGGTTTTGGATTATATCCCCCACACCGAAGAAAGGCGCCACAGAGTTATCCACAGAGGGCTACGAGAGCTACGAGATTTTGCCCTTCGGGCCGCCCAGCTTCTTAGGGGCTGGGCTAAAATCTCTCCGCTCTCTACCCCTCTATGGATAACTCACACGAGTGCAGTTTTAATTTGTAAATCTGAAAAAACGGTGCACTTTTAATTTGTAAATGACACCGGGGAGTCGAAGAGTTGACTTAGGCCGTATATATGTAGTATAAGGGCCCATCAGCACACATGAAGGAAATAGAATTTCGCCCGCCAACGGGGGAAATATTTCTTGCCAGAGAGGATAAAAATTATGAAAGCAAAAGCTGCAATTTTATTCCAAGTGGGGCAAAAACTGGACCTGCGGGAAGTTGAGGTGGAGCCTCCCCGGTCTGGGGAAGTGCTGATCAAGATGGCCGCTGCCGGTGTTTGTCACAGCGACCGCCACGTGATGACCGGCCACCTGGTAGCCCAACTGCCAGCGATTCTCGGCCACGAAGGATCCGGAATTGTGGCGGAGGTGGGGCCCGGGGTGACATCCCTTAAGCCGGGCGATCATGTCATCCCCCTTTGGCGCCTTTCCTGCGGGGTGTGTGAATATTGCAGCAACGGCCGACCGGCTCTTTGCCCGGCGGGTTCCCAAATCCGGATGACGGGACGCTTGCTGGATGGTAGCACCCGGTTCAAGCTCAACGGGCAGGAGATCAAACACTTCGCCGGAGTTTCCAGCTTTGCAGAGTATTCGGTTATTCCGGAAAAGGCGGCGCTTAAAATCCCGGAAGATTTTCCGCTGGATAAAGCGGCGCTGCTGGGATGCGGAGTGATCACGGGAGTGGGCGCTGTATTTAATGCGGCCCGAATGAAGCCGGGAAGCAGTGTCGCGGTCTTCGGCACGGGAGGAGTGGGTATAAACGTTGTGCAAGGCGCAGCCATTGCCGGTGCTGCCAAGATCATCGCCGTGGATGTGCTGCCCAACAAGCTGGAATTTGCGCAGCAGTTTGGGGCCACGCATATGATTAACGCTTCCCGGGGAAATCCGGTGGAAGAAGTCCGTGCTTTGACCGGAGGCCGGGGAGTGGATTATGCTTTTGAAGTCATTGGTCTGCCGGCAACGATTCGTCAGGCCTATGATTCACTTTGCAAGCGCGGGATGGCGGTGGTGGTGGGGGTCACGCCGATGACCATGGAAGTTTCCGTGCCGATCATGCCCCTTGTTTTCGAGGAAAGAATCCTTACCGGATCGGTCTACGGCTCGAGCCGCCCCCTAATCGACATTCCCATGTTGATTAGCCTCTATCGAGCCGGCAAGCTGAAGCTGGACGAATTGTTGACCCGGCGGTATCCTTTCGCTGAGATCAATGAGGCCTATGATGCCCTGGAGAAAGGCGAAGTCCTGCGCAGTATAATTACTTTCTGAGGTTTTGGCCGTTGTTTTAGAACCCCCGTCCCGGTTTTCCCCCGTTGCCAGATGTACGGATCGGTTCCTAAGAAGAGCCAAGAATGATGATCTCGTAAAAAATAAAAATTGGGATGGCAAGGTAAAAAGCTCCATATGCAAGGCGCGCAAAACCTGAGGAGTGAGGCGTACTTACAAGGTACGCCGCAACGACAAAGGTGAAGCGCAACGCCGCAGATGGACTTTTTACAAAGCCATCAAGAATCGGCGGAATAAACCCGAGATAAGGAGGTTATATCTGGATATCCGGGGATTTGAATTTGATGGAATTTCTTCCTCATCGTCCCTCGAGATCTTAATAAGGGGATATGCCTAAATTTTCATTCCAACCTAAGTCTCACTGGGGGGTCGTGGCCATTTCCTTCGTAACGATCGCCCTTGCCTACGGCCTGAATTTCTCTTTTTCCGTATTCTTCGTAGCCATCCTGGAAGAGTTCCAATGGAGCAGGGCCAGTATAGCGGGGGCTTTCTCGTTATCGTCCCTCATAATAGGAATCGGTTCCTGGCCGGGAGGAAGGCTGGTCGACCGATTTGGGCCCAGAAAAATAATGATGGCCGGTGCCATCATCCTTTCATTGGCGACGATGGCCAGCTCGCTGATCCGGGAGGTCTGGCATCTCTACTTTCTTTTTGGAATCTTGTCTGGTTTAGGTATTTGCGGTCTCGGGTGGGTGCCCAATTCGGTCCTGCTCGCCAACTGGTTTGTCAAAAATCGTGGGAGCATGGTGGGCATCGCTTTCTCCGGGATGGGAATCGGAATTCTTGCTGTTGGGCCTTCGGCCCAATTCCTTATATCCAGCCTGGGATGGCGAATGGCCTACCTGGTTTTTGGCCTGGCGGTTTTAGTGCTCTTGCTGCCATTAAACTTTTTTTTGCAGGATAGGCCGATTCGAAAAACGGACAATGACGGCCCCGATCAAAAAAGCCCCCTGGCCAATGGAGGGGACCCAAGGGAGAAGAGGGATTGGACTTTAAGGCGCTCCATGAAAACTCTGCCTTTCTGGGCGCTCTTTATTTCTTTTTTTCTCATTCCTTTAGGCATATATCCTGTTGCCGTCCACCAGGTGGCCTACATAACCGACCAGGGTTACAGCAAGATACTGGCTGCTTTTGTCTTCGGGATCATGGGTTTATTGAGCACGGTCGGCAGGCCCCTTTTCGGAGCTCTCTCCGACCGCATCGGCAGGGAGAAAGCCGTGACCTGGAGCTTTATCAGTTCCATCGCGGGAATTCTCATTCTCATTTTCTTGCCCGCACTGCAATCCGTATTCTGGCTCTACCTTTACGCCATCCTCTTCGGATTGGGATTTGGAGCGCGCGGTCCCATCGTGTCCGCCATGATGGCCGATATGTTTTCGGGAAAGCATTTTGGGAGCATCTATGGCTTTATCAACATCGGCAATGGGATTGGAGGGGCATTGGGGCCCTGGCTGGGAGGGCTTCTTTACGATTTGACCGGTAGTTATCGGATTCCATTTTTTATATGTATTCCTGTTCTGGGGTTGGCCTGTATTCTTTTTTGGAAAGCTGGAAGGAGTCGGTCCCGTCTTCATTCCCAGGCCATATAATCCCCTAATCTTTTTAAGGCCAGGGTACCCGGGGATCAGGGATTGAATGATCGCATTCCTCAAGGTATCCGCCAGTTTCGAGTCCCCAGTCCAAAGTCCAAAATGCCGAGTTTCGCGTTGCGGGTTACGGGTTTTAAATCATAATCAGTGAGTCGTAAGTCGCAGCCATTCATTTCGCCTCTTTCTCCCGCAGAACCCTTTTCAGCACTTTGCCCGAAGCGGTCTTGGGCAATTCCTTTACGAACTCGACGATCCGTGGATATTTATAGGCTGCCATCTTGCCCTTGCACCAGGCGACGATCTCCTTCTCTCTGACCTTGTTTTCATACTCGGGCTTTAAGACGATGACGGCCTTGATGTTTTCCCCCCGATAGGGATCGGGGACCCCAATGACGGCAACCTCTTTTATTGCGGGATGGCCGTAAAGAAAATTTTCCACCTCTGCCGGAAAGACACTGTAACCGGAAGCCTTGATCAGCTCTTTTTTTCGGCCGACGATGTAAAAGTACCCGTCCTCATCCATCCGGGCGATGTCCCCGGTGCACAGCCATCCATCTTTCAAGGCTTCCGCCGTCGCTTCCGGCCGGTTCCAGTACCCTTTCATAACCGTCGGCCCTTTGATGAGCAGCTCCCCCTCCTGATCCAGGGGAAGATCGACCCCAGTCTCCACATCCACAATCCGGCAATCGATGCCGAACTGGGGAAGGCCGATGGACCCGTACCTCGGCCGCAGGTAAGGATTCATGTGCGTCTGAGAGATCGTCTCGCTCAGGCCGTATCCTTCGGCCAGCTCGGTCCCAATGATCTTCCGCCACTTCTCCAGAATTTCTTTGGGCACGGGAGCTCCGCCGGAGCCACATACCCGGAGAGACCGCAGGTCATACTTTTCGACATCCGGATGGTTCACAATCGCCACATTCATCGTGGTAATGCTAGACCAAAGCGTGCATCGATACTTATGGATCGCCTGCAGAATGGCTTCCGGATCAAATCGAGCCAGCATGATATTCGTCGTGCCCGTATAGACGGGCCTACACATGCTGTGGATCATCCCGGTGACATGGAAGAAAGGCAAAATAGAAAGAAGAATGTCTTCCTCCAGGACACCATTCCAAACGGCAGAACCTACCGTATTGGTCATTAGGCTGAAGTGCGTAATCATCGCTCCCTTGGGAAGGCCGGTGGTGCCGGAAGTATATTGTAATAAAGCTAAATCCTCCCGCAGGTTGACGGGGATGCTCAGCTGTGCAGGCTGGTAGCTATCCATCAGCTGCAAGAGGTCAAGGGTCTCTGGAAAGCGCTCCTTGGGCGCCGCCATGGAGGAATGGAGGGGAAGGGAGGGAGTGGCTGGGAGATAATCGCGGTAACTCGTCA
>JAOUFX010000234.1 GCA_029857975.1 Deltaproteobacteria bacterium
ACATTAGCTTTTCCACATCGGCATTCTTTTCAAAAAACGGGCGTAAATAGCGAATATTGATCGGAGTAATGGCCGGAGCGGCCTCCTTATGAATCCGCGCGGCCATGGCCAGCATTACGTCCACATCAACCGGCATCGGAAGCGACGTTTTGAGGACCAGATTAGCCGCCTGATTGCCGAGAAGAATTGCTCCGCTGATGTGCAGAGCACATAGGCCCGGCACCATGACGCGAGGAGTGCAGGGTACGGCGATGGTCGGAGATAGCGCCAGGACCATGGCCTTCCCCACTTGGGAAGGGGTTCCTCCTCTAAGTTCGGTCAGGACCGCTGCCGTGACGGCCGCCCCCGCTCCCAGCCCTTCCATGTTGCAGCCCGTCGTTTCCTTTCCCGCCCGGAAGATACTGCCGATCTTCAAGATGAGGGCGGTTGCCTGGGCGATGCGTTCCCAGGGATATGGATGTTCCTGAAGCGCCCGGATAAGTCCGGTGTAGGGGCAGGAATCGCCGGTGCCCGCGCAGGGCCGTAAGCCTATCTCATGATTCCCCACCTCCGTCGCCAAGGTATAGGTCATGGCCCGGTTGATCAGTTCATCCTGGATCAGCGCCAACCCTTGGCAATTCTCCCGCGCCAGATCCGAGGCTACCTTGCCCAGAAGAAAACTCTTTCCTTTGGTAAGACCGAGTTCGCAAGCACTGAGATTATGTTGAAAAGCATCCATGACGCTTTGCAGCAAGGCTTCATAGCCGAGCTTATCCTGAGCCATGGCCTGAGCGACAACAAGATGGCTCAAAGCCGCTTCCCGGGCTTCGGCCATTTGAATCAACTCGCTCAAAGTATAGGGTTTTTCTGGGTCAGAATTGAACAGCGGAAGCAGTTTCTCCACCGTCTCTTTTAAAATAAAGTCCTTCATAAAGCTCTTATTGCAGCACTGCCTTCGTTTCTATTTTTTGGACTGCAGGGAGTGATAATGATACTTTTCTCTCGCTTCTTTCAGCGAGAGTCCGCTGCGAACAGCCTCTTCGATTTGGTTTTCGGCCGTTTCGATTTCCAGGGCCAACTTTAAAACTTCCTCCGCCCTTTCGCGGGGAACCACCACAACGCCGCTGTCGTCCCCAATCATGATATCCCCTGGCTTGACCTGCGTCTTCCCGATGGAAACCGTTACGTTCATCGCCTCCACCATGACTCGATCTTTCCCGGTCATCATAAACCGGCCGCGGGTAAAGATCGGATACTTTTCCTTCAAGATGTTGGGAACGTCCCGGCAGACACCATCGATCACCGTTCCATGGATCCCTTTCCGCTGGGCCACCACAGTGAGGATGTCGCCCCACACGGTACAGTCCGTCCGCCCGTTATTATCCAGGACGATGACGTCTCCAGGCTGGGCAATATCGATATAATCTCCGACAGTCCCTTTGACCTGCCCTACGGGCACATAACGAAGCGTAAAGGCCGGCCCAGCCATTTTGACCCCTGGTACAATAGGGAAAATGCCTTCACACCCTGCCCGTAACCCGAACCGGTCCAGGGCGTCCGAAATTGTGGAAGTAGAAAGAGGCAAAAAACCCTCGATCAATTTCTTATCTGGCCGCAAGATTTCCATGGAGTTCTTCCTTTATTTTTTAAGCATTTGTTCGTAGTTATATTTGCCGTCGACTTCGATAATATCCATCCCGGCGAGGATATCGGCTTTCATCCGCTCCTCCTTTTCGAGGATCATCTCCGCCGCGGAAAGCACTTCCTCCGCTTTCTCCGGAGGAATCACCACAATCCCGTTCACGTCCCCGACCAGGATATCCCCCGGTCGAACCTGGATGTCTCCCAGGCGGATCGGACAGTTGAAATCCTCCTGCATGATCCTTCCCCGGGCTGTGATGGGAACGATTCCCCGCGCGAAGACGGGAAATCCTATCTCCTGGCAAAAATCCACGTCCCGGGCAGCTCCGTCAATGAACACCCCGGAAACCCCTTTCTTCTGCGCCGCACAGGAAAGAATCTCTCCCCAGCAGTTGTTATAGGTGTCGCCGCGATTATCGATGACGATGACGTCCCCGGCGTTAGCGGAAGCAATGGCATCAATGCCCAGGTGCCTTTTGGATTTCATCATCCCGGCAGCTGTAATCTTGATCGTGACAGCCCGACCGATCACCTTGGGCATCCCAAAGAGGGGCCGAATGCCTATGACAGCTCCCCGCAACCCAACCTTATCCAGGGCATCGGATAGATTGGTCGTGGAAAGTTTCTCGAAACGACTCCGGTAACTCCGATCGAAGATTTCAGCCTCCATATGTTCTCCGCATCATCTGTATCAATTTAGCGTTTTGAAAAGGCACGCTCCTCCGCCCATGCCTTCTCATTTATAAAAGAGTTGCGGTGCCAAGGAAGGGCAGACCTCAGCGCACATTCCACAGACGTCACATTCCTTGGCGTTGATGACCGCACCCGCCTTGGTCAATGTGATGGCATCATAGAAGCAGCTTCTCAAGCAGACGCCGCAGCGAGTACATTTGGCCGTGTCAATCACCATCCCGATATTCGCGGGCTTGCGCGGGACTTCCGAAGTCTTAATCATATTCTTAAGAGCCAAGCCCCGGATGTCCTGGAGGCTCCGATACCCTTTTCCTTCCATCCAGGCGGCCATTTGATCCTGCCATTTTTGGCTGATTTTGTATCCCTGCATCATGATCCCGACGCTGGATTGAACCAGGGTAGCCCCGGCCATGAGATAACGAACGATATCTTGCCAGTCCCATGTACCAAGCCCGGCAATAATCGGAATTTTCAACTCTTTCGCCGCTTGGCCGACCAATTTCAATCCGTAGCCAATAAGATAAGGCCCACCCCAGCCCCCTTGAGCTCCAAATTGAATCGGCTTGGCCGTCTCGATGTCAATCATGATGCCGGAGAGTCTCGCCGACATATTCACAGCGTTGGCTCCAGCTTTTTCTACCTGCTTGGCTACCGCGACCGGGTCATTCGTTTGCGGAGTAATCTTTACGCTAAAGGGTTTCTTGAGAACCCCTTGGCACGCCTTTACAAACTGATAGGTTAAATCAACCGCCCCAGCTCCCATGACGACGCCCATATCGGCCGCAAAAGGACAAGAGTTATTCAACTCTACGAAATCCGCCTTGGTTTCATTGACCATCTGGCACATGGTGATCCACTCGTCCATGGTCGCGCCGGACAGACTGGCAATAATCACACCCGCGTCGCCCACTAGGTCTTTGGCTTGGTTAATATCTTTCATATAGGCATCATAATCCAGGCTCGAACATTCTTCTAAGGAACGAAGGGTGAAAGCATGAGGCAATTTTTCCGGATACCCCGGGAATTCTCTATAGTCAAAAAGTTTGAAGCGAGGTCTGGGAAATTGTCTCCCCAATTTTCCGCTTTCACCAAAGAGAGATTTGGCAATGACTGCCCCTGCCCCCCCATCGATCCCCTTCTTCATCCCCCGGGCATGCATGGTGGGCGTAGCGGACCCCACGACAATGGGATTCTTGAATCGAACGCCTCCAATTTCTACTGAAAGATCAACCATCTAAAGCCCCTCCTTTAATTTTTTCACTTCTTTTCTTTCGGGAACCTTTCGCCGAGCTTCTCTGTCTAACCTCCAAGGTTCTTTGGATATCCTGAATGTGCCTCAGCATCAAAGCCTGTGCTTTTTCCGGATGGCGATTCTTGATGGCGTGATAAATATCCTGATGAAAATGAAGCGTGCTCTCCACGGGTTTAGCGGAGAGAACGATTGAAGAAATGTTATTTTCCATGATATCCATGATCGAATCAATCATGAAGAAGATAACCGGGTTCTTGGACGCCTGGGCAATGATGCGATGAAATTCAAGGTTCAGAAGCCTGGCATCCTTGGGATTATTGCTTTTCAAACATTCTTTGGTCTCATGGATATTCTCCTTTATCTGTTCTAAAGAGCCTTCCCCTATCCGTTCATTGGCCAGCTTGACTGAATAAGGCTCGACCGCCATCCTGGCTTCGGTTAAATCGCAAACCTTAATATTGCCCATGGAGAACATATCTTGAAGGAAATGATTGACAATAATATTCGGGTCCCGAACGAATGCTCCCCCTTGGTTACCCCTTTTAATTTCTAAAATACCGGAATATTCTAAAGTCCTCAAAGCTTCGCGGACCGTTACCCGGCTGGTCTCAAATTGTTCCATCAATTGCCGCTCGGAAGGCAGTTTATCTCCTATCTTGAGTTTCTTTTGAAAGATTACCTTCTTGATTTGATCAATGATTGCTTGGGAAATGCGCTCTGTACGTACCGATTTAAACATATACTTCCCACTCTTGATAGCAGTTTCGTTTATATATATAAATGTTAGTCCTTTGTCAAGAGAATAATGTACAAATATTCAATTTGCTTGCCCCCCCTTCACTTTTCAATAGGTTGATGAATTTACTTTGATTAACGGAGCTCGGACGGGAGGGTGATGAAAGAGGGGGCACCGGCGGGAAAAAGATCTGTTGCGAACCCGTACTTGCCTTCCGCCAAGGAAGGCGGGATCGAAGGAAGGGAGGGCATTCTCGGCGGCAGCCCCGCCCTGTCCATTGAAAGGATTACCGCCTTGTGCTCCCGAGAGATTCACCCTCCCATCCGGGCCGGGCAGTCTCTTCCCGGACCCGGCGGGGAGATGCTGCGCTGGGCCAAAAAGTGGTGGTTCTTCCATGACCTGGAGCTTTACTTCCGCCGTTGTAGCAAAGGTATATGATTTTTGTGCTCTCTTTTTGCGGAGGCAAAGTGAAGGGGTGCAGAAAGGTTTGCTCCCACCGTTTGGCCGGCGCGCAGCACCTCCCCGCCGGGTCCTGATAATCCTTCTGAAATCATGAGAGAAAATTAAAAGTGAAGCGGGGCAAGTATCGGATTCTCCTTGACACCTTTATGAAATCATACATATAATTTCCCAAGAACCTTAAGGAAATCGAAGAAAATCTTTTCAAGCGGCCGTTACCGCTTGAAGAAAGGAGGCAAAAATGCCTGAACAAAAAGTGGGAGAAGTGATAAAATTCTTTTCCAAGGCCAGCGTTGCGGCCATCAAAGTTACGGAGGGGACCCTTAAGGTTGGAGACCGGATTAAAATCAAGGGGCATACCACCGATTTTGATGATCAAATTCAGTCCATGCAGATCGAGAACCAGCCCGTGGAGAAAGCGGAAGCCGGGAATTTGATCGGGATCAAAGTAAAAGATCGCGTCCGGGAAAAAGATGTAGTCTGGAAAATCGTGGAATAAGGAGAAAAGCATTCCGCAGCCCATCATTTTGGTCGAAAGGCTAAGCCATATTTACAATCAGGGAACTCCTTTGGAAAAAAAAGCCTTGGCGGAGGTTTCCCTGCAGATTGAAGAAGGGGAATGTGTGGGAATTGTGGGGGAAACGGGTTCGGGGAAAACTACGCTGGTGCAGCATTTAAACGGGTTATTAAAACCTTCTTCAGGGAAGATATGGGTGGAAGGGGTGGAAATTAGCCAGGCCGGAACCTCCTGGGTTAAGCTGCGGCAGCGCATAGGGCTTGTCTTTCAATATCCGGAACATCAGCTTTTTGAAGAGACCGTTTTTGATGATATTTCCTTCGTTTTACGCCAGCGCAAAATTCTTGCGGCTGAAGATATTGCAATGCGGGTGAAGTCGGCCTGTGCGGCCGTGGGCTTGGATTATGAGGATTTTCGTCGGCGGTCTCCTTTTGAGCTAAGCAGTGGAGAAATGAGACGAGCCGCCTTGGCCGGCATTTTAATCCAGGAGCCAAGCCTGCTCGTTTTGGACGAGCCTACCGTCGGTTTGGAT
>JAOUFX010000235.1 GCA_029857975.1 Deltaproteobacteria bacterium
GTCAGGCATAAGTGGAAATGGGGTCAGGCATAAGTATTTAAGTATCGACGCCCTTTCTCTCGAATGAAATAATGCGCAAGCCTCCTCAAAAACCAACTTCTCTTCGCCCTCGGGGGACAAAGATTACCCTCCCCAAGCCAACCCTTATCATCGAAAGCATGGGGCAAAAGCCCTATTCCTTCAAATCCTTTGAGTAATTAAGTATTTCAAAATCAAGTAGAGGATCGTGATTGTGTAAAGGGCTGATTATTTTCCTTGCAAATTAGAAATATACTTCTATAATGCAAATATGATTAAGCGTCATCTATTGGCCTTGATAATCTCCCGTTTGCGGAATTTTCCGGCAGTTGCGCTCCTGGGGCCGCGGCAATCAGGGAAAACCACTCTGGCGAGAACCATTTCAGGAGTTTATTACGATTTAGAAGTTGAGCATGAGCGATTACGACTTAACCTGCAATGGGATACAATCATTGCATCCAAAGTTCCGGTTATTCTGGATGAAGCTCAGAATTATTCGGAGATATTTCCCCGCCTGCGGAACACAATTGACGCCCATAGAAATAGAAATGGGCGCTTCTTAATTCTGGGATCTGTTTCGCCGGGGCTGATGAAGCAAGTTTCGGAATTTTTGACCGGTCGGCTGGCCATTTGTGAATTAGCTCCTTTTTACCTACTCGAGGTCAAAAAGAGTTTAGAGGACCCTCTATGGTTAGCGGGAGGATTTCCGGCGGGGGGACTCCTGAAGGTTGATCAATTCCCCGTGTGGCCAACAAACTATCTCGATTTGTTAGCTATGAGGGATTTGCCGGCTTGGGGTTTATCGGCATCCCCCCAGGTTACGAAAAGGTTCTTCAAGATGCTGGCCGCCAGCCATGGAACTATTTGGAATGCCAGCCAGATCGGGAAGAGTATGGGACTTTCTTATCATACAGTCAACTCCTATTTGGATTTTTTAGAACAAGCTTACCTCATTAGGCGCCTCCAGCCCTATTTTGCCAATATCCGGAAGCGGTTGGTCAAAAGTCCCAAAATTTTCTGGAGAGATTCCGGGTTGCTTCACGCCCTTTTGGGAGTTCATCGCCTGGATGGGCTCCTGGCCCAGCCATGGGTGGGAATGAGCTGGGAGGGTTGGGTGATTGAGCAGATTTTAACCTGCCTCAATGTCAACGGCTTCAATCATGAAGCGTTTTTCCTGCGAACGGGGGATGGCTACGAATTGGACTTAGTTTTAAAAATTCGAGGAGAAATTTGGGCTATAGAGATAAAACTTTCTACGGCTCCCAGCAACGCTGATTTAGAAAGACTGAAAAAAACAGGAAAGTTGATTAACGCCGACAAGCAAATTCTCATTTCGAGAACCAGTCAGGAAATTTTTGGAGAAAAGACAATTTCCACAAATATAAGAGGATTTTTGAGATGGATAACTGAATTGAAAACCCCCTAATCATAGAAAGGTTTTGGCCGCAAGTTTGGTATCGAGGGCAGGGAAGGGGAATTTGGATTTGCGGGAAATGATGGGACGTTGGTTCAAAGGCAACTTTTACCGTGGTTTCTTAGAAGAAGAGGGGGAATTGGAGCGGCCGAGAAAGATTTGTATGGTAATCCGGAAAATATGCAAAACTGATTCGTCGGCATTGATAAGTTCTCTTTGAAGCAACCTCCCGCTTTTCTCTTTGTCCCCAGCCAGACCCTTTCCTTCCGAATTTGTCATAATATTGCATGTCATAATATTCCATTTGACAATGTCATTTTGACAGCCTATACCGAGGTAGGTACCGGACACCTTTGATGAGAGAAGAACCTGTTTATATTGAATGCGGTTAGCAAATTTTATTAAGTGTAAGGGCAGGGGGTTGGGCAACAATGCATGTGGTTGCTCGGTGCAACAATCGCGAGTTCTACTTCGCCGCACGGGGGGGAGTTTGAAATCGGTAGGGGAGCCAGCGTGCCGTCGGCAGCCCCGAGTTCTTAAAACGCCATCATCCATCAGGCAGGAGACAAGGAATCATTCCTCTACCTGAACAAATTCGAAAGGTTGGAAAATAAAAGGTGTCCGGTACCCCCTCACGCTCGTCCTAATTCGGCCATCTATGGGAAAACGGTAAAACCACGGATGAAAGGATGATGAGAATGGCAAAATTTGATCTCTTGGTAAAAGGCGGGTTCCTGATCGATTATGCTTCCCGTAAGGAAGGCCGATTCGATGTAGCCCTCGAAGGGGGCCGGGTGGTCGAAGTGGCCCCGGACTTGAATCCGGACCAGGCCGGCGAGGTTTTTGATGCTGGAGGGAAATGGGTCTTTCCGGGTCTGGTGGACACCCATGTTCACTTGACCCCCTCGCGAAGGGCCGTGGGTTTCCCCATGCTGGCCCGTGCCGGGGTGACCTGCTGCCTGGAATGCGGGGGTTTTATCGAGGACATCCTGGAGGGAATGGCTATTTACGGGTCCGGCATCAGCGTGGCGGTCCTGAACCGTCTGGACCCGGGAGTCAGCATCAGCGGGCCTGATGCCAAAAAAAAGGAACTCGCCGACTACCTGGATCGATCCCTGAGTGCCGGGGCTTTTGGCCTGAAACTGGTGGGAGGGCATCATCCCCTCACCCCGGAGACGACGGCCGCGGCGATTGAAGTGGCCAACCAAGCCCGGGCCTATGCGGCGCTTCACTGCGGAACGACCAAGAACGGCAGCAACCTCAACGGCCTACTGGAAGCCCTGAACCTGGCAGGGTCCAACCGGCTCCATATCTGTCATATTACCGCCTATTGCCGGGGCCTTACCCACGGCCACCCGGTGCCGGAAACCATGATCGCCCTGAAGGAGCTCGCCGCCCGACCTCACCTGGTCAGTGAATCCCATAACGGACCCTGGAATGGAACTTCAGCCGAGCTTGAGAACGATATTCCGAGGAGTCACGTGACCCGAACCTGCCTCAAGGTTGGCACCTTCGAAGTTAGCAGGGAAGGGATGCTGGCCGCGGCCCGGGCGGGGTACATGCGGGTTCAAAAGGAAACCCCTCGGGAGGTCATTTACCTGGGTGCCGCGGAGGGGGCGGCTTTCCTCGAAGAAGTGGAATTCGGGACCACGGTCTCCTTCCTGGTCAATCGCCGGTCTGCGGCTTTTCTCACCGCAACGGAAAAGAATGAGCAGGGACGCTTCATCGTCACCGCCCTGAGCACAGACGGCGGGGGCATCCCCCGCAACTTCCTTCTCAGCCACGGTCTGAGCCTGGTGCGATTCGAAGCCTGGACGCTCCTAGATTTCGTGCAGAAGTGCTGCTGGGCCCCGGCACGAATGCTCGGTCTTCCGAAGAAAGGTCATCTCTCTCCGGGGGCGGATGGAGACCTGGTCGTGGCTGATCCCCACTCTCATGAAGCACTCCTGACCGTGGCCGGCGGGAAGATCGTCATGGTAAACGGCATGGTCATGGGTTCCAGGGGAACCATCGTCACCACCGCGCGGGGCATCAAGGCCCTTGTAGAAAAAGGGATTTCGGCAGAGGCGGCAGCTCTTGAAGACAGCCTCTTTTACCGCGCCCCGGAAGGGCTATAGTGGTATAATCTTTGCCGTAAATCCGGGGACACCATACTGGTTTTTAATTGATGATGGCGAGCATTGCGGGGAAAAACTAATATAGGGCACCTGTATATTGGCAGAGGAAGGTTTATCCTTGTTAGACATCTTTATCGATGCTGATGGCTGTCCGGTGAAGCAGGAAGTCTATCGTGTGGCAAAGCGCTAAGGGCTCAAAGTCACCTTGGTTTCGAACTCGCGGATGGGGACCCCGTTGGAGGGCAGGTTTGAAGTCGTTATTGTGGATGTGTGGGACACGGGATGTTGGATCAAAAGCCACTTTTCCCGTGGTTAAGTAGAAGAAGAGGGGGAATTGGAGCGGCCGAAAAAGAGGTGTATGGCAATTCGAAAAACAATCAAAACTGAATCGTCGGCATTAATAAGTTGTCTTTGAGCCAACTCTTTTCACATGACCCCGGCGATTAACATTTTGCGATCTATACGCTTAGGGATAACTTGCTTAGAAAATAGACCTGACCCTCGGCATTGCTCGTGGCAAAATTCGGTGGAAAAGGTGATCGCTAAGAAAGCATATTGAATCCCATTATATAGAAAAAGGGGGCCATATGAGATATCGGAGGGATATGAAATTGATAACCGCGATCGTATTATCAGTTCTCATCCATATACCTTCCGTGTCGGCATGGGACATTACTCCGAAAGCAACAGAGCTGGATAAGATGATTGAAGGGTTTCGACCCATCAGCATTTGGCGTTTTTGGGGTGATGAAATATCAGAATATCTCATTAAGCATTATACCATCCCGGTTCACGAAGTGATCACGCATCGCATTTACGGGTGTGATAATGATTTTAAGTTTTGTTCGTCTCCTCCGAGGCCCTACAGATTTGCATCAGATGCTTTGATTGCGGGGGTTCGCTGGAACGACAATCCGCGGTTTGAATTGAGTGAGTCAACAGGCGGAGCGCAAAAAAATTGCGTTGGCATTTCCATCTACTTACCCGATAATGCCCTATGTTGGGCAAAACTATTTTACGATGCCAATAAAGGTGTTAAGAAAGGTGAGGTTTATGATGGGAATTCCGGGCATGCTTTGCTCTATCGCGTTCATTTTGGAGATATGCAGTTTCTGCACTCTATGGCCTCACGTGATGGGGAACCAGCCAGTGAAACGAAAGGGAAAATTATGGCCTGGGCGGAGTTTGCCTATAAAGTAGTCCGGAGAGAGATCAAACATAGCGACTATCTCTACAAATGCGGCATCCCTGAAATAGAGAGACTTTTTTCAAAAAAACGTGGCTGGACGGTACAAATGCTGCTCACGTGGGATGATCCCACTTACCACCCCCGGCGCGTTAAAGGAGAACTTCATGATGAAGCGTTTCTTGATTTAGCTTTTGGCACTTTACTGCACATGATCGAAGACAGTTTTTCAAGATCACATGTCAGGAGGAACCCGCCGGGCGGCAATAAGTGCGAGAGGGCGCCAAATTACGACCAACCAGGAAAGATAATTAGTTTTCATGCTTTTGCGAAACAGAAAGCAAGCAAGCATGGTAATGAGGACAACGCTGAGGCCTTCCACAATAACCTTTTTCGCTATCCATCTCTGAATGTTGTGGAAGTTGGGAAAGTTTTCCGGGATTATCGTGAAAAAAATGAGCCCTGGGATAAACTTAAGGATTATCTGGAATGCGTTTTTGATCTTGAGGACCCAGATGCTAAGGCCGATCCAGGGATGCAGTTTTCGGTGGAATAGTAACATTTTTAGCCGCTAAAGCGCAGCGGCCAATCTTGACCGGCGAGAGCGGGACGTGTGTTCAAATGCAACTTTTCCCGTGGTTAAGTAGAAGAAGAGGGGGAATTGGAGCGGCCGAAAAAGAGGTGTATGGTAATTCGGAAAATACTTAAAACTGAATCGTCGGCATTAACAGGTTGCTGAAAAACTCTTTCAAAGTAATTGCGAGAAGTCCGCCTTAGGCGGACGACGAAGCAATCTTATAACTTATTGGAATCCTTAAAGACGAGATTGCTTCGCTGCGCTCGCAAAGACTCGATCTGGGGTTTTTCCGCAAACTGTTAATAAGTTGTCTTTGAACCAACGGCCCCCTTTTCACAAGATGCTAAAGAGGGGACAAGAAGCAAAAATCGGTTCCAACAAAATCGATAAGGAGGTGTCGCAATGTCCAGAGTAACTGCCAACGGGATTCAAATCGAGTATGAAACCTTCGGAAAC
>JAOUFX010000236.1 GCA_029857975.1 Deltaproteobacteria bacterium
CTTACTGATGGCCATTGAGAGCGCCTGCATTCCCCTTCCCTCGGAGATCATTATGCCCTTTTCTGGCTATTTGGTCTTTCGAGGGGATTTTGAATTATATCGGGTAGGGCTTGCCGGGGCTTTCGGCTGCGTTGTTGGATCCATCCCGGCGTATTATCTTGGCCTTTACGGCGGTCGGCCGCTGGTAGAACGCTACGGAAAATACGTCCTCATTTCCCACCGAGATTTAGACCTGGCGGACCGCTGGTTCGACCGCTACGGGGATTGGGCCATATTTTTCAGCCGCCTTCTCCCCGTCGTGCGCACCTTCATCTCTTTCCCGGCCGGAGTGGCCAGGATGAACTTCCAGCGGTTTGTCCTCTATACTCTCCTGGGTTCTTTTCCCTGGTGCCTGGGACTGGCGTACATCGGGATGAAATTAGGTCAGAATTGGGACACGCTGGGCGTATATTTCCACCGGTTTGACATGGTGATCGGCGGCCTTATCGTCGTTGGGGTTGCCTATTACCTCTGGCGTCATTTCAAAGGAAGAAAGGGTTAGGACTTCTTCTCTTCTGATTTGCTCGAAGGTGTATCGCTCTTGGGCGTCTCGGTCGTCTCGCTCTTCTTAGATTCTGATGCCTTATCTTTCCACCCTGAATCCTTCTTCTTATAATCGGTTACGTACCAACCACTTCCTTTAAGCTGAAAGCTGCAATTGGAAATGATCTTGGAAACCTTTCCCGAACAGTCAGGACAGCGGCTCATCGGCCGGTCTGAAAATTTTTGCACGATTTCTGTTGTTTTTCCGCACTTATGGCATCTGTATTCGTAAATAGGCATCCTCACATCCTCCGATTTTTTCCAAAGCAAAAAGGCGCAAAATCCTTCCCGCCTTTCCCATTAGCACCCGGGTTTTCGTAGCTTGGTTTCATTCCTGATAATCTGTATTGATCTGTGTCCAAAAAAATTATTTATTTCAATTCATTGGGACACAGATTTCCACGGATAAAGGCGGATAACTATTTTCTGCATTTTATATCCTGAAAATCTGTGTCCAATAAGGGAATTCCTATACAATAAATTTATGCACGCTGGCAAACCTTGTCAAGGGCTGACGGCTCCGCATCAAGCCCGCATTTTTCCCACCACGGCCGGTACCGCTCAAGCCACAGCCCGACTTGGGGATCTTCAAAAGATTTCAAAAGTTCGAACGTGATGCGGTGGACGTCTTTTTCTTCGACTCTCTTCTCTTCTGGTCGAAGAAAAAACCTTTGGGGGTCCAGGCTGAACCGGATGACATGAATAAGTTCATGGGTAACGACATATAGGAGTAAAGGTTTTAATAAAGCCAACGATGAGGTCTCCGCCCGGACCGTATCCAAGATCTTATCGTCTTGCAGGCAAATTCTGTACAACTCTTTGGCCCCACGTTGCCGGGGCGGCGTTCTTTTACTGTACTCGTATTTGCAGATCTGGGCTAATGCTCTACGGGTCTTCTCCTGACTTTGCAAGTTGGCCAGGGTTTGCAAATCATAAGGAAATTGTTCCAAATTATTCAGACTTACCTGAAAATAATCTTCGGCCAGGGATTCGGCAATTTCCAGGGCCTCCCCGACCCATAAACGCTGCCTGCTGTTGAAAAAAAGTGACTCAGCCATAATTTCGCATTTAGGGCTTCGATTTTTTTACCCGGTATGACCGAAGCCCCCTCCGCTTCGAGTTGTATCGTCCAGGTCCTCTGCCCATTCTAACACGGCTCGGCATACCGGAGCAATGACCAACTGAGCAATCCGGTCCCCCGGTTTGACCTTGAAGGGTTGCTGCCCCAAATTAATGAGCAGCACGCCTATTTCTCCGCGATAATCGGCATCGATCGTTCCCGGAGTATTGACCAGTGTTACTCCATTTTTCAAAGCCAGCCCGCTTCGGGGCCGAACCTGTCCTTCGTAACCCGAGGGAATGGCAATGGCAATACCCGTGGGGATCAATTTACGTTCGCCGGGGGCCAAAGTCACTTCCTCTTCCAAAGCGGCATATAGATCCATCCCTGAAGAATGTTCCGTCATGTACCGGGGAGGAAAAAATTCTCCTCCCGGATTTCCCCGCACTTGCTTTACCCTCACTCTAACCACTTTCTGCTTCATGCGGTAAAAAGGCTCTGGGGGATGGCTTTCTCGGTCACCGGTCCCAATACGGTCAGAGAAAGAGAATCCGGTCGAAAAACCCCTTGGGCCAGAGAATTGATTTCTTCAGCCGTAACTTTCTCGATCCCTTCGATAATCTCCTCGGTACTGACAAAGCGATGAAAAAATATTTCGTTTTTGGCCAGACGGCTCATGCGGCTGTCCGTACTTTCCAGGCTCAAAAGAAGATTGCCTTTCAGCTGTTCTTTAGCCGAACGAAGCTCTTTGGGCCTGATGGAATTTTCGGCCAATCTCTTCATCTCCCGCAGGATGACCTGCAATACCCGACGGAGGGTGTGATCCCCTGTGCCCACATAGACTCCCAACAGGCCGCTGTCCACGAAAGAGGAAACAAAGGAGTAGACCGAATAAGCCAGGCCTCTTTTTTCCCGCACCTCCTGGAACAACCTGGAACTCATTCCTCCTCCCAAGATGGTGTTTAAAACCGTGAAAGCGTAACGCCGGGGGTGGACCACAGAAAGACCTTGCGTCCCCAGCAGCAGATGAACCTGTTCCAGTTGCTTATTTTTCACCTGAATCCGGGGTTGGGGGCGGGGAGGGCGACTCTTGCTTTCTTTAGGCCGTGGCTGGATTTTTCTTAAGGCTTCCTGTACAGGCCGGAGTAGGTCTTCGTGTTTTAACTTGCCGGCGGCCACAATAATAGCCGGAATTTGAAGGTAGTGCTGGAGAAAAAAATTTTTGAGCGCCCGGCGGTCCATTTGGGAAATGGTGTTCAACCGTCCCATAATTGGGAGTCCCAAGGGATGGCGGGGCCAGAAGGATTGGCTGAATAGGTCGTGAATGTATTCATCCGGCGTGTCCTCGACCATGTTGATTTCCTGAACGATGACCTGCCGTTCTTTCTCCAACTCCTCGTCAGTAAAAAGTGAATTGAGGTAAAGGTCGAACAAAAGATCCAAGGCGACCGGAAGATGTTCGGCCATGACTTTGGCGTAAAAGCTGGAATATTCTTTACTGGTAAAGGCGTTAAGGATTCCCCCCACGGCATCGATTTCTTTGGCGATCTGCCGGGCCGAACGGCGCTGGGTGCCTTTAAAAAGCATATGCTCGATGAAATGGGAAATTCCATTCTCTTCGCTGCGCTCGTCGCGAGACCCGGCTTCAACCCAGACCCCTACCGATACCGAATGGACGCTGGGAATTTCCTCGGTGATAACCTGAATTCCGTTGGGCAAAACAGTTTTTTGGACCATGATTGTTAATAAAAGATTACAGTTATCAGTTGTCAGCGATCCGTCAGCCACCGGCAAGCTGAAAGCTCACTGCTGATCGCTGAGAGGATGTTATTCATTTTTTTGTGGCCAGGGATGCCCCAGGGCTTCCTTCCGGCTGAGCTTGATCTTGCCCCGCTCGTCGATACCGATGACCTTTACCAAGACTTCGTCCCCTTCTTTGAGTACCTCGGCAACGTTCTTTACTCTCTCCCTGGCCAGTTGAGAGATATGGACTAAACCATCCGTTCCGGGAAAGATTTCCACGAAGGCCCCGAACTCTTTTCCGTCGGGTTTGCGGGCAATGGAAGTCACGGTCCCCAGGTAGAATTCTCCGACTTCCGCTTCTTTGGTCAACTGCCGGATTTTTTTAGCTGCTTGATTGGCTGATTCCATATCGGCAGAGAAAATCTGGACCAGACCACCGTCCTCGATGTTAATTTTTACCCCGGTTTCCTCCTGAATTCCCCGGATGACCTTTCCTTGCGGTCCGATAACTTCGCGGATTTTGTCCGGCTTGATTTTGAGGGTGAGAACCCGTGGGGCATAAATGGAAAGTTCAGCCCGTGGTGTGGCCAGGGCGTTGGCCATTTTCTCCAGGATAAATTCCCTCCCTTCTTTGGCCTGGGCGAGAGCTTGCCCGAGAATTTCCCGGGTCACGCCCGAGATTTTGATATCCATCTGGAACCCGGTAATGCCTTGTTTCGTCCCTGCTATTTTAAAATCCATATCGCCATAATGGTCTTCATCGCCCATGATGTCCGTGAGGATGGCTACCTTATCGCCTTCTTTGAGCAATCCCATGGCAATTCCGGCTACTGGGTTTTTAATGGGAACGCCTGCGTCCATCAGGGCCAGGGAGGCCCCGCACACCGTGGCCATGGAAGAGGATCCGTTAGACTCCAATACCTCAGAAACAATCCGGATGGTATAAGGAAATTTTTCGTTGGAGGGAAGGATGCGGCTAATGGAACGCTCAGCCAGGGCCCCGTGGCCGATGTCCCTGCGGCTGGGGCCGCGCAACATGCGTACTTCCCCAACGCTGAAAGGCGGAAAATTATAATGGAGCATGAAGGATTTAAAAGTTTCCCCGCTAAGGGCATCGATTTTCTGCTCATCATCGGCCGAACCCAAGGTGACCACGGCCGAAACCTGGGTCTCCCCCCGGGAAAATCTGGCCGAGCCGTGCGTTCGGGGAAGCCACCCGATCTCAATATGGATGGGGCGAACTTCATTGAGGGCCCGCTCATCGATCCGCCGCTTCTGCAGGAAGACCGGCTGGCGGGAAACAAATTTTTCTAACGCTTCATAATAATCTTTGATCTCCCGGATCTTTTCAGGAAATTCCTCCAACAGAGACGTCAGCGTCTCCTGGCGGACAGTTTCAAGTTGTTCGTTGCGCGCCTTTTTGGGGGCGATGGCCAAGGCTCGGCTAATTTTTTCTTGCCCCGCAGTGCGCATCCTCTGCCGGAGCGCTTCCTCGTCCAAAAGCACCCGCTGCCCGAGGACGGGGTCGACAGAAAGCTCCGGAACCGGTCTTTTCTCTATGGTTGTCATCATCGGTTCTCCGGCCGCTTTCCGTTTCTCATTCTCCAGCCGGATCCGTTTCTGTTTTAGCTCCTCTTGCAGATCAAGAAGGGGCTGAAGCGATTGGTGGCCAAAGAAGATGGCTTCCAAAAGATCCTCTTCGGAGAGTTCGTTTCCTCCTCCTTCTACCATGACCACTGCTTCTCTACTTCCGGCAACGACCAAGCTGACATCGCCTTCCTGGACCTGGCTCAAGGTGGGATTACAGATCCAATTTCCACCCACTCTTCCTACGCGAACCGCGGCCACCGGACCCTTAAAGGGGATATTAGAAATCTCCAGGGCCGCCGAAGCACCGCAAATCGCCAAAACATCCGGATCGTTTTCTTGATCCACCGAAAGCACCGTGGCGATGATCTGTACGTCATTGAAAAAACCCTTGGGAAAGAGGGGGCGCAAGGGGCGATCGATCAGTCGGGAAGTGAGAATCTCTTTTTCACTGGGACGTCCCTCGCGCTTGAAGAATCCTCCGGGAATCTTACCGGCGGCATAAGCCATTTCCTGGTAATCCACCACTAAAGGGAAGAAATCAATTCCCTCCCGTATTGTTTTGGAGGCCGTGGCTGTAACCAGCACCATGGTTTCTCCGAAGGAGACCATCACTGCCCCGTCGGCTTGCCTGGCCACAGCACCCGTCTCAAACATAAAATCTTTGTCCCCGATAGTATAACGAACTTCAAGGCGCTCATCGATTGCTCCCATTTATTTGTCCTCTCCTTTTAGTGTAAAACTTTTTATTGCGCTGCTTCTTTCCCTTCCGAGGTCT
>JAOUFX010000237.1 GCA_029857975.1 Deltaproteobacteria bacterium
AACTAAGACCGCGGCCAGGAAGAATAAACCTATACTGATCGCTCTTGGGAAAAGACGAGGGGACATGGCCAGGGTCTGCCTGGGGAACTGAAAGGTTAAACCGAAAAAAAGAGCGGAGAGAGATAGGAGGACCACTCCGAAATAAATCTCCCTTTTTCCCACAATGATTTCCCTTTACCTAAATTGAGCTATTTTTTTACACCACAGAGATCTCAGAGAATAATTTCATAGCCCTCTGTGGTGCAGAGCCTTTTTTAGGCCTTAGATAAAGAGGGTGGTTGGATGCACCTTCCCAACCGCCCTCCTATATGCTTTTCCGATTGGCTGGTTTATTTGTATCGATCTCCCAGCTTCTTTTTCTTTATGAGGTTCATGTAATACTGGTCCTGCTCCTTAACAAATTTTCCAAAATCTTTTGTGTTCTTATACTCCAGCAAGAATCCAGCTTTATCCGCCATTTTTTGAAATTCAGGATCCTCCATGGTGGCTTTGAAGGCATCATGAAGTTTCTTGACTTTGGCCGGATCCGTTCCTTTGGGGACGGCAATTCCTCTCCACATCCCCATGAAAAAATTTACCCCCTGTTCTTTTCCTGTGGCCAGGTCGGGAAAATCCTTCAGCCTGCTCTGGCTGAATACACCGAGGGCCTTTAAATCGCCGCCTTTCACCTGCGGAAATCCTTCTGGCGGAGAACACATAACCGAATCCACATGTTTTCCCACCGCCGCGACGATCGAAGGCCCTCCGCCCTTGTACGGCACATGAACCAACTCGATCCCCTCGTCATTTTCAAAAGCCAGCGCCACCAAGTGATATCCACCTCCGGCCCCGGCGTTGGCCATACTGATCTTGGCGGGACTTGCTTTGGCAGCCTTGATAAAATCTTTGAGGTTGTTGTAGGGGGAATCTTTGGGCACGAGGATCCAGCAGGGGTTATGGACCACCATGATTACCGGATCGAAGGTTTTGTGATCATAAGGCGTAACGCTCATGTGGACTTTGGTGAGCGAGGGGGTGGCCCAGGCGACCAGGTAGTAACCATCGTTTTTCTTCTTCATGGCCTCGGCATAGCCAGGGACCGCTCCACCACCCGGTCGGTTCACGATAATTAGAGGGACTTTCAGGTACTTGGGGATGACCGCCGCAAAAGTACGAAAAACTACATCTGTCGCTCCCCCGGCTGCCCAGGGGACCATGATCTCCATTTCCCGGGACGGGTATTCCGCGGCCTTTCCTTCGGGAATTCCCATAACGATGCCGGTGAGCATAAGAGCCATCAAACTCAGGATAATGGTTATTTTTAATTTGCTCTTGTCCACCATAAGATACCTCCTTTTTTTAATTTTGAGTCCTGACCAAGTTGGGCAAGGATCTTCTTGGGCCAAGATTGCCGCCCTTTAAGACTTATAACCTCCAATCTACAACTTCTAATTCTTAGAACGATAACCGATCGCTTGGTAGAGAGAAGATTTAGAATTTTATAAAAACCTGATCATTCGCGGTCATATTAAAAGAACCTGATGCCCCTGTCAAGGACATTTACTCTAAAAAAGCAAAGGCGCAATCCCAAGGGATTGCGCCCCTTTCTAAAACTTGGTGGCGAAGATCCAGCACATCACCCACCATATACGCCCTGCAGAACTGGCCTTGAGCGAAAAATGGCTTTTGACTGATACCTTTGGGTGGCCTAAAACCGCTTGAAAATATTTTACTTTTTATTTCAATCTTGTGGAAATAGCGTTGGTTCCGAAGAAATTTAGAGGTGTTCTCTTCCCGGAACTACCCGGGTTTGGATCCTGAAATTGATTAGGGTTCGCGCTCCCGGAATCCGTCGCCTGTGAAACCGCTAATCCACATAAACCGCCAGGGCCCCATGGATCAGGGCCGTTATGAACAGGAGGATCCCGGTTCTTTTATGGATGGTAAACGGGACCTTGATGAACCGCAATCCCGTACTGATTTGGAACAACACCAAAAGAAAATTGATCACTCCGAGGATCAAAATGATGGAACCGATTTTCACGGGTAATCCCCTCCTGCTTCAAAGGATCACGAAGGAACCCGAATGGCCGCAAATCCCTTGTAGCGAATTCTTCATTTGATGGTAATTTTGAAAGTTGCCGGCCCTTTGCCGCCGTGGACATTGCAGCTGGCTTCCGCCTCGATCTCTGTGTTCTCTTCGATTTTATATTTTACCTCCCGTGTAAAAGGAACCCCCTCGGGTAAATTGGAAGAGGTATACTCCCACCTGCTCAACTCGCGCTTGTTCACCCAAATCGTGACCCGCTCTACATAGTGGCGAGCACTGTTCCCGTTATGCGTAACGGTAACCCGAACAGTGATTTCAGATCCTTTGGCGGCATTTTCAGGAGCCTTGATGGCGACCGAAGCTTTATTCGCAAACGCCGGGGGAGCCACGATAAGAACCAACCCGCAAACAAATCCCACTAAGATGCCAAAGGTGCTGAATCTCATCTTGTCATCCTTTCTGCCCACGGATTACATGCAGTTCGCTGGAAAACTCAATCCCCTCACTTTTTCGTTATCCAGGAGCCGGGGAAATTGATGCCGCCAAAAGAGGAGATTTTCCTGGCTCCTGGAAATTCATCCCTCCGAAGCATCAGCCTCCAATCAATGCTTGCCGGGCGCCATTGGGACGCCCCGCCGCTCATGGTTGATATATGCTTCTATGGCCGTTAATTCCGGGTCATCCAAAGCCAGGGGATTCCCTTCCAGCGGATTTTGGATACACCAGTTGATCATCTCCTGCTGCTTTACCACCTTTCCCAACTGCTTCTGGAATTTAGGATAGGTTTCAGGGTGGGTGTTGGCCGCGTTGGGATGGCATTGATCGCAGGAGACACGGTTTTTCCCCAGGTCCCCGCTGTGGAAGAGCTTTTCTCCCTGCTTCACCACGACCATGAACTGCTGCTCCCACCTCTTGAGGTCCTCGGCGGTGAATTCATCGGCGCTCGACTGCGGATAAAATCCAAACGCTGCCAGAACCGTCATTAAAATTCCAATGATTCGGGCCATCTTTCCCATGGGGCTGCTCCTTTTCTTGTTCAAAAATGTTTCTGCGAAGGGATCCGTTTTTTCGGGTCCTGGTATCGGGTATCCTCCGGCCTGCCGGTCTTGCGGTTGTAGGCTACGCCTCGATCCTTATTGTTCGGAAGCTGGTAGTGCATATCCGCGTGACCGGTTTTCCAATCGATGAACTGCCAGCCGGTGGCATCGCGTTCGAAGAACGGGTCGGCCCGGTTCATGGGCACCGTGAGAACAGGCAGGTAACTTTTCACCTGGCTGTAGGTCTTTGGATAGGGCCAGGGCCAGGCGGTGGCCATGACCGCATGAAGGCTGATGTTCCCGATCTGGTTGTACTGGACCTGGTGGACGTGGCCGTAGATCACGGTGACCTTCTTGAAAGGCTTCAAAAGGGCCAGAACTTGTTCGGCGTCGTCAGTCCAGAAGTTCCATCCTTTATAAATCTTCTGCAGCGGGGAGTGGGAACATACGATGACCGGCACATCCTTATTGACCTTGGCCAGATCCCTCTTCAGCCACTCACGCTGTTTTTTCCCCACCAGAAAGGGGGATCCTTCGGGATTGTCCAGCCGTGCCATGGCCAGCATTCGGTCCATGGGGGTGGGCCATTTTTTAAAGGTCCATTCATCGTGGGTCAAAATGCTGTTCAGGACCACAAAGTGAACCCCTTTGTGGTCGAAGCTGTAATAATGGGGCCCCAGCTTGGACTCCCAGTACTTCCCTAGGTCGAAGTAGTAGTCATGCTCCCCCATCACATAATTAACCTTCCCTTGCAGCTTGGACATGATCTCAAGGCCGTGGTCAATCTCCTCCTTCGTACCCAACTGGGCCAGGTCCCCCCCGAAGAAGAAAAAGTCCGGACGCGGGCTGAGCAGATTGGCCTCCTGGACCGCGCGGATCAGCCCCCGGTCCCAGTTGCGCACGAATTTCGGCCCGCCGAGATGCTGGATATGAGCATCGGATATGTAGCCGAAAGTGAATTTCTGCCCGGGATTGTTGGCTCCAAAGGCCACCTTCACTAACCCGAAAGGTAATGCGCTTCCCAATATGGTGACACCGGTTGATTTGAGAAAATCACGACGGTTCAGCCGCATCATGTTTGTCTCCTCCTTCCTTTCCCTGTATCGCCCTTACTTCTTAACGAACTGAGAGCTGGTCAATGCCTTCAAAAATGCCACCAGGTCG
Source organism: Deltaproteobacteria bacterium (assembly GCA_029857975.1). Next base: position 4,231 of record JAOUFX010000237.1, read on the forward strand.
GCCTGCTGCTCCACGGTGAGGTTGAGCGGCCGGATACCGCCGTCGAGGAGTTCAGGAACCGGATCGGTCTCCTTCAACCTTCCCCCGTTGTTGTAGAACTGGACGACCTCTTCGAGGGTTTTCAGGCTTCCGTCATGCATGTAGGGAGCGGTGATCTCGATGTTCCGCAAAGTGGAGGTCTTGAAAGCTCCCATGTCGGACAACTCCCGGGTCACGGCGTAACGCCCGAGGGATTCGGTCTTAGGGTTGCTGAGAACCGCCACATCGACCCCCTTTTCTTTGACTTCTTGGACGGCGGCCCTCAAATCGTCGAGATTGGCCGGCATCCGCTGTGCAGCCACCCCGATATTGTGAAAAAGATGGTTGGTAAAAAGGGCGTGGTTTTGCTCGATGGTGTGACAGGAAACGCAGCGGCCCTGGCCCCGGAATATCTCCAATCCGCGGATGGCCGCCGGGCTTATGGCCTTCTTGTCCCCGCCGTAGAAGTACCGGTCGAAAGGCGAATCCCCGGCGACCAGCGTCCGTTCGAAACTGGCGAGCGCCTTCTTGACTTCTTTCATGGTGATCTGTTGGGCTTTCTTTCCGAAGGCCTTTTCGAACATCCGGACGTATTCCGGGTCGGTGCGGACGCTCTTGAGAATGGGCTCGTGATTCTTCAGCCCCATCTCCACCGGATTCAAAAAAGGCTGGGCGGACTGTTCCTCGAGGGAAGGCTCCCGGCCGTCCCAAAATTGGCTATGGAAATAGGCTGCATTCAGGACCGTGGGCGCGTTCCGCGTGCCCTTGAGCTGGTCAATTCCTTCGGATACGGGCAGCGCGTCGGAGAACCCCTTGTCCTTTGCATGACAGGTGGCGCAGCTCACTTTTCCCGTAGTGCTGAAACGTTCGTCGTTAAACAGTTTATCTCCCAGCTGAACCTTTTCCGGAGTCAGGGGATTGTCCTTGGGAATGGGCACCTTGGGCAGCCCCAGCGGCGGTTCCGCCGCCCCCGCCCAAGCCGCCAGCAGGATGAGAATCGACAGGCCGTAAACGATTCGTCTCATGGGTATCACCTCCATTTTATCTGACCCATTTTATTTGCCACCCTTAAAAGAAGGAATGGGGTGAATCCATTATTTTTTAGCGAAAAACCCTGTATTTTGAAAGGGGGAGTCATTCGCCCTTTTGCGAGCGCCCATCACAGCTTGGGAGTGACCACCCTTACATTTTCCTAATTTTTTTACCCCTTATCCGGGTTAAGGTTTTTAATTCTTCATCTTCTCTCCGACTGGCCTGTTCCTCCTGGCTCGTCTTGGCCGGGCATGAATGCCCTCAAAGCGGAGAAGCAGAATCAGGAAGAAACCAGTAAAAGGCTGATGGCGAGGCTGGAAGGGCAGCCCACGACTGAAAAAGGCCCCCGGCCAACAACCGAGGACCTTTTGGAGGTTAGCTTGGTGCCGAAGAGGGGACTCGAACCCCTACGTGGGAACCCACACTAGACCCTGAACCTAGCGCGTCTACCAGTTCC
>JAOUFX010000238.1 GCA_029857975.1 Deltaproteobacteria bacterium
ACCCGTGGACCGTCTTTTTATCGAGAACGTGGGTAACCTCGTCTGTCCGGCTGAGTTCAAACTGGGAGAGGATTTCAAGGCCATGATCCTGAGCGTAACCGAGGGGGATGACAAGCCGTTGAAATACCCCCTGATGTTCCATGAGTCCAGGGTCCTGCTGATCAATAAAATAGACCTTCTGCCTTTTTGCGATTGTGATCCGGACCTGATTGAAGAAAGAGCCTTGAAGATCAACCCCCAACTGACCATTTTTCGGGTTTCTTGCCGTACCGGCGAGGGCTTGGATCGCTGGGCAGACTGGTTAAGAAACCAGGTCAAGCAACGAATCACAATATCGCCTGATCTCCATCTGACCTGAAAAGCATCTCCATTAGAGCGAAGATAACCACGCCTCAAGTTCTTGCGCAGTGGTCTGTGAATATATCCAGAGGCTCTGAAGCTATCCAATGGCGGGAGAAATAAAGGGAGAAGGGAGAAGGTTTTCCGTGAAAAGAATTTATTTTACGATAATTTTTGCCGTTTTCATGACCTTCAGCGTTCCTTCATCTGCCGAACAGGCCGCAGAGGATGTACTCAAAGCAATTGTTAAGATACGGTCGATTATTCCCAAAGACGCCCACACCGCCAAGTCGCTGGGTACGGAACGGGAAGGGAACGGCGTGGTTATTGATTCCCAGGGGCACATTCTCACCACGGGCTACCTCATCCTCGAAGCCGAGAGCATCGAAGTATCTGGGCCGGAAGGCAAGAAAATTAACGCAACTTTTGTCGGTTACGACCATGGCACCGGCTTCGGTCTCTTGCGAACTGACAAGCCTCTGAGCGTGGAGCCCATGAAGCTGGGTCAATCCTCCGAGGTCCAAGCAGGAGACCCAGTCTTAGTAGCGGGCTATGGAGGTGCAGACTCGGGAATAAGGGCCCAGGTCATCTCCCGCCAGGAGTTTACAGGCTACTGGGAATATATTCTCGAAGATGCCATATTTACTTACCCGCCTCATGCTAATTTTGGCGGAACAGCGCTGATCGGGCGCGACGGTCGACTCCTGGGAATTGGTTCTCTTTTCACGCAGTTCATGAAGGAGGGATTTGGTTTAATTCCTTGTAATGTGTTTATTCCTATCGACCGCCTCCATCCGATCTTGGATGACCTGGTGAACACAGGCCGTTCCCGTCAGGCGCCCAGACCTTGGTTGGGTATTAATGCGGAAGAGTCCCACGGACGCGTTTTTATCACCCGGGTCACACCCGGAGGTCCAGCTGAACGCGCGGGCCTGCAACCGGGTAACCTTATTCTCACCGTGCATGGAAAAGCCGTGAGTGGACTTGCTGATTTTTACCGTAAGGTTTGGGCACTGGGCCAGGCAGGGGTGGAGGTTCCTCTCAGCGTTCTCCAAGGAATCCAGATCCGTGACATCACCGTGCACTCTGCCGACCGTTACCAATTGCTCATGCTGAAACCCAGAAAACTCATATAAATAAAAAAGCCGCCAAGCAAGCGGCTTTTTTTGTTTTTGCTGCCGAAGGCGGGACTCGAACACGAATTTACGTTTTTTTGGAACTCGCTGATATTTCAGGCTTTTTATTTGTTTTCAGTGGCTTATATTGAATTTTACGGTCGTTCAATTGCCACAACTGGTTCAATATTTCCAGCCAACTCAGCCGGTATCTTGATCTCCGCCCCCGGTAGCCGGATCGCCGGTTTGTATGCGAGGTAGGATTCGATGGAAGGGGTTTTTCAGTACCAGGAAGGAATAAAGGGGGGTTCTTGTTTTAGGGGATGGGCAGTAGCTTCGGTGTAGCAATGACTGTTGATGCCGTCTTGTGGGAAAACTCGGATTTTTTTCATGAGCCCAAACAGCGCTATGAAGAATTATTAGAACTGGGAGATTTGTTGTTTCCTCTTATGGCGGATTCGGAGATCGATAGCTGGCGTTTTCTTGCCAGGCCCCGGATGGTTTCATTTATGGCTTTTGCTCGCCGATCCAGCTCATCCAGTTTTCCGTCCTTCCCCTTAATTTCTGAATCTCCCTGGCAGGGTTGGCGGCGGAGGACAGCTTGATCCTTCTTTATCTCGGCCAGTTCCTTTTGCAGATTCCGTATTTGGTTTTTGAGTTCCTTACTCATTTTTCCTCAGGTTTGGCCACCTTGACCTTAGACCGAAGACTCCGGTTTCCATCGGAATGTCGGAAGATTCTTAAAAGGCAGAAAAGGACATCCCCAAGAACCAAGATGCCCTTTTGATTAATCTTGATCCCAAATAATTTAAATTTTCTGGACGTTCTTGGCTTTCGGCCCTTTGGGTGTTTCTTCAACCTCGAAGCTTACCCTCTGGCCTTCCGATAGGGTCTTGAAACCTTCGCCGGTTATGCTGGTGTGATGGACAAAAAGGTCCTTTCCACCATCCTGCTCGATGAATCCAAAGCCTTTCTTCTCGTTGAACCACTTCACTTTTCCTTCTGGCACAAAAATACCCTCCCCTTGTTCCATGCTTCCAGAATAAGTTTGGATTTGGTGCTTAGACTCCATTAAAAAACCCTTTTCACTTCTTACGATAAACGTTCAACCCGACCTTAGCCCCCTCATGCCCCGGAATGGTCACATTACCCTCAGTTGAAGCAATAATGATTGTCTTGCCAGAAGCAGATGGACCAAATTCCTTCGATAGATCGACCTTAATTGTAAGGATGTTCCCTTCAGTAGACATTTCTACGTTTTTCATAGTTTATCTCCCTCACTTCTTCCCCGGTACAATTGCATCCTTAGCGGCCTTCGCGACTCTCATCTTCACCACAGTCTTCGCCGCAATCTTAATGACCTCACCTGTTCCCGGATTGCGACCCATACGAGCTTTCCTCTTCACCAGGACCAATTTCCCGATTCCAGGAAGGGTAAATGAACCAGCTTTCTTGGTCTCGGAGAATGCCAGTGCTGCCACCTCGTCAATAATCCCAGAGGCGGTCTTTTTGGAGACTTCAAATTTTTCTGCAAAGTGGGATACGATCTGGCCTTTGGTCATGGGTTTTTTAGCCATTGTTTCCTCCTGATGGTATGGGATAAAAAGCCGGAATAGAGGAAGTATAGTAGAAAGGGTGGAGGGAAGCAAGTGTAAAGCTTTGAAACAAGGAATCCTATCCCTCACATTTTTGTACTCTTCTTTATCTCTTATTCTACACCCATCAGTATCTTAAGCCTTTGAACCGCAGGGGGCAGCACTTCGCCGACCTTTTCCCAGAAGCGGAGATGGGCATAGGGATCAAAGGGGGTATCACCAGCGTTGATAATGACGAGTTGGGCACCGGCATGGACAGCCTCCCCGGGCATATCGGCAGCTGGGGTGACGACCAGGCTGGACCCCACCACGACAAAGAGATCGCTCTTCCGGGAATGTTCGTAAGACAGGGAAAGATCCCCTTCGGGAAGGGATTGGCCGAAATCCACCACGCTGGAGGTCAGCGTGCCGCCACACGGGCAGGTCGTTTTCCCCGAGGACTTTTCGTAGGTCTTCCCGCACCTCCCGCAGCGAAGTTTGCTCAGGTTCCCATGGAGCTCGGCGAGAAGATCAGGCGGGATCCCCGATTTCAAATGAAGATTGTCCACATTCTGGGAGATCAGGAATTTCAGTTTCCCCATCCTCTGTAACTCTGCGAGAGCTATGTGGCCGCTGTTCGGTTCCACCGAATCCCATGGCCTACCGGGCTTCGGGGGAAACCCTTTATCCCTACGGGTCCACATGCCGTCTGGTCCTCGGAAGTCAGGGAGGCCCGATTCCGTGCTGATCCCGGCTCCCGTAAAGAAAACCGGGTAACGGGACTTGAATAGCAACTTGGCAAGTGTTTCTATTCTTTCCTGGAGATCCTTCTTCATCGCTTCCCGACCAGCGCCCGAATCAAGTTTGAATCCAGAGTCATTGAGCGTCGCTCCTTAACATACTTTACTCTCCCTCGTTAAAGATCGGCATGGATAAGTAGGAAAGTGGCTCGTTCCAGCCTTTCCTGAAAGGTCCCCCCCTCAAGGCTCATAAGCTGGTGGGCCAAATTCATAAGACTTTCCTTTTCTTTTTCGGAGAACCAAACATAAGCTTCATCCCATTCCTTCCTAAGATTCTGCGCCTCCTCCATTTGAGTCGCAGCCAGGGATTCCACAGGGAGAAGGATCTTGAGGAAAGCGGCCAAAGCAATCTTCCGCAAAGGGCCCGAGTCCCGGGCTACCTCCCAGGCCTGATGCTCCTCTTCCGTCTCCGAGATGAGGTGCCGGAGAAGGGCCACCTGGCTGAATCCGAGGCCAATTCGGGCCAGCCACTGAACCACCTCCCGGTCTTTAATGGCCACGGAAACAAAATAAACGCACTGCTGAAGAAGAGGCATGTCCATGCCACGGGGTTGAGCTACCTCCTGAAGCCCTTTCGAGAAGGTGAAGGTATAGAACTCCAAAGTACTATGGTTCAGGGCATGGGCGATTTCATGGTGGACAACCCCCTGGATGACAGAGCCGGGGATTCCGCTCAGCCTCTCCTGGCAAATATGGATTCTCGGATAACCCCTCCAGGCATCGTGGGTGGCCAGGAATTCGGTCTCCTCCCCTGTTACCACCCCGAGGGCATCTTTTTCACTCCGGCTGAACTCCTGAAACGCATTCATGGTTTTCCAAACCATTAATTGCAGAGCCGGTGCCGACTTGGGAAAAGGGGTTCTTTCCAGGACCTCATTGGCCCAGGAGCGGATCTGGGTCAAAAAGCCCTCGTCGATTATTTCGGGACACACGATTTGGATGCGTTCGCTCATTTTACTCCGAGGCTTTTCTTTCAAAGACATATCCTCTGGAGGAAAAGTGACCTTCAATGACCCGCTCGACTTCCTGATTTATCATATGATCAAGTTCCGCCACCGACCGGCTCCTGGCTTCCTTGATCAGAAGCGGGCGATTATACCGGATTTTCTTGGATAGAAAGGATGAGAAAACCTTGTCCCCTTCCATCTGATACTCCACCTCGATCTGGATGGGGATATCGAGATCATACTGGAATTCTCTTAGATAAAGGCGGGTTTTGAGTTTCTCGATCATCCAAATCATAATGCCGACCAAATCCCTAATTTCTATCGTCCAGCCGAAATAAATTTTACTTCATTTTGTCCTAATCTGACAATCTCGCATATTATCCTTTTCCTAAAAAGATAAAGGAGGTGCCATATGCATGCAATCCAAGCTTTATTGATGGGGGTTTTTTCCTGTTTGGTTCTTTTAACCGTTCTGATTTTTTTCGGCCAAGCTTTAGCCGAAGAGGTAACAATTTACGATAAAGACTGGGGGGTCAAAGAGCGCATCCAGGACGGGACCATTTATGACAGGGACTGGGGAGTAAAAGGACATATCGAAGACGGGAGGGTTTATGATAGGGACTGGAGGTTGCAACATCGGATCGAGGAAGGCAGGATATATGATCGGAATTGGAACCTGAAGGGCCGGTTTGACCATGAAAGAATCTATGACAGGAACTGGAACACCAAGGGCTATATAAAAAAAGGGAAATAGATAGACAAAGGAGGTTTGATTATGGATCTGATTAATGCTTTTTTGGAAACCTTGAAGCAGGGAGGGAAACAAAGCCATCTGAATTTGACCATGATTCCATTGCTGTCTTCAAACGGCGGAGAGCCGGACTATTTAACCCTCGAAGAAGGTCTAAGTCAGGGATCAGTAATAATTACGGAAATCAGCACGGGGGGGAGCGTCC
>JAOUFX010000239.1 GCA_029857975.1 Deltaproteobacteria bacterium
AGGATTTTGAGCGATTCTACCAAAGAACAGAGAAACTTCCCGGGATTCGATTTATAAGAAGCTATGTATCCATAGGAAAAGAAATTCCGGAAAGCAAGAATGTCACCCTACGGTATTCTACACCCGAGGATGGAGTAAAAGAGGAAGAATTCGATATGGTGGTATTATCCGTTGGATTGAACCCTCCTGCCGATGTGAAGAACCTAGCAAGAAAATTCGGCATTGAACTCAATCTGCACGATTTTTGTAAGGTCAATCCTGTCAATCCTATGGAGACCACCAGGGCCGGGATCTTTATAAGCGGAGCCTTCCAGGGTCCTACAGATATTCCCGAGTCGGTTTTTACCGCCAGCGGAGCGGGCTCCCAATGTGGTGAACTCCTTGACTACCGTCGAGGGAAGCTAGCCAAAGAAAGGATCTATCCGCCGGAAAGGGATGTCTCCAAAGAGGAGCCAAGGATAGGAGTCTTTGTGTGTCATTGTGGAGCTAATATTGGAAGGGTCGTCAATGTTCCTGAAACAGTTGAATATTGCAAAACCTTACCCAATGTTGTCTACGCTCAGGAACAGCTATTCTCGTGTGCTACAAATTGTGCCAAAGAAATAACAGACATGACAAACGAAAAAGGGCTCAATCGTGTCATTGTTGCTGCCTGCTCCCCCAGAACCCTTGAACCGCTGTTCCGGGACACCGTTCGGGAGGCCGGACTTAATCAATATTACTTCGACATGCCCAATATTAGAGAACATTGCTCCTGGGTCCACTCGAAAGAAAAGGAAGAAGCCACCGAAAAGGCAAAGGATACCATCCGGATGTCGGTAGCACGCGCTTGCCATTTGGAGCCATTACAGGAAATTAATCTGCCTGTCAACAAGGCGGCGTTAGTGGTTGGTGGAGGGATCGCCGGCATGAACTGTGCTCTCTCCATGGCGAACCAGGGACATGAGGTTCACCTGGTGGAAAGAGAGTCAGACCTTGGCGGAATAGCACGAAAACTGCATTATACTCTGGAAGGACTGGATGTTCAGGCCTATTTGCGTGATCTTGTGCGCAAGGTTAATCAGAACCCCTCAATCCATGTCTATACGGGTGCGATGATCACGGAGGCTACCGGTTATGTTGGAAATTTCGTAACCAAGGTGAAGTCAGACAGAGGGATCACAGAGATAAAACATGGTGCAACCGTCATTGCTGTTGGGACGGATGTCTATAAACCTACCGAGTACCTTTATGGACAAGATGAAAGGGTCATGACCCACCTTGAGTTGGAGGAGCAAATCGCCAAAGGAAACGAAAAGGTCATTAACGCAGAAAGTCTTGTGATGATCCAATGCGTGGGCTGCAGAAATGAAGACAGAAATTACTGCAGCCGGATATGTTGCAGCGAGTCCATAAAGAACGCATTGAAACTAAAAGAGATAAACCCCAAGATGGATATCTACATTCTCTTTCGGGACGTGAGAACTTATGGGTATAGTGAGGATTATTACAGGGAAGCGGCAGATAAAGGTGTAAAGTTTATTCGCTATGAACCGCAGGACAAACCAGAGGTGATAGCGGGTGAGTCGGACGAAGGCCGCCCCGTTCTAAAGGTTACCGTGCCAGATTATATCTTAGGGAGCAAGCTTGAAATAGATGCCGATATCCTTGCTTTGGCTGCCGCCGTTGTTCCCGCTGCAGGAAGCAAGGAGGTATCCCAGTTATTTAAGGTAACTTTGGGCCAGGATGGTTTCTTCCAGGAAGCCCATGTTAAATTAAGACCGGTTGAGTTTGCCGCGGATGGCGTTTTCCTGTGTGGGACAGCTCACTATCCCAAGCTTATATCGGAAGCGATTAGCCAGGCTTATGGAGCCGCAGGCCGGGTCTTAACGCTTCTCTCACATGATACCGTCGTCGCCTCCGGCTCTGTTTGCGAGGTGAATGAGAAAGAGTGTATGGGGTGCGGGCAATGTGTCTCGGTCTGCACGTACGGTGCCATAGAGCTTCGTGAGACACGACAGGGCAAAAAGGCTGTCGTCAATCCTGTTCTCTGTAAAGGAGATGGTCTCTGCAACGCAAAGTGTCCCACAGGGGCTATCCAACTAAAGCACTTTACCGACGAAGAGCTGCTCGCCCAAATTGATGCGGCGGCGGGAGGCGAGTAGTTAATGGCGAGTTACGCTGGTATTCGAATCTATTTTCTAATTAAGGAAGTGAGACAAAAATGAGTGCAGGACTTAAATTTAAACCAAGAATCATCGGTTTTGTATGTCATTGGTGAGCATACGGCGCTGGTGACATGGCTGGAGTTTCCAGACTGCAATATACAACTGAAACGAGGCTGATACGCGTCATGTGTTCCGGCAGAGTCGACCTGGAATTCGTACTCCGGGCTTTCTCAAATGGAATGGACGGGGTGCTTATTGGTGGTTGCCGTCTTAATGAATGTAATTATGTTACTCATGGAAATTACCATGCACTTACCATGGCGCTTCTCTGTAAAAGAATAATGGAACACATAGGGCTGAACCCGGAGAGGTTGCGGATCGAATTTATGTCTTCCGCTGAAGGAAACCGTTTTGCCGAAGTGATGGGTGAGTTTGGCAACAATGTAAAGGAGTTAGGACCACTCGGCAAAGGCAAAGGTGAAGGAATTGACCAAAATGAATTAAAGTCCAAGCTTGCAGAAATAAGAAAGCTGGTCCCCTACATCAAGCTGGTGAAAAATGAGAAGCTGGCGTCACGTCTTGTGAACCCGGAAGAATATGACAAGCTTTTCACCAAAGACGAGATAGACAGGTTATTCAGCGAAGTCATCTCGTACTATATCGACCCGGAAAAGTGCCAGGCCTGCACGACTTGCGCTAAGAGATGCCCTGTGGAGGCGATTGTAGGTGGCAAGAACCTGATTCATGTCATTGATCAAGAGAAATGCATAAAATGCGGAACTTGCTTTGAAGCCTGCCCCACTAAATTCGGTGCGGTGACGAAGATTTCTGGGGAGCCTGTTCCGCCTCCTCTTCCTGAAGAAAAAAGAACGATCGTCAGAAAGAGTAAGGAAAAGAAAGAAAATTGAATCATCAGCAGTTGTTTTGAAGCTAACCCATCGTGACGGGGCATCAATCTCAAACGATGGAAATGGTTCTCAGTTTAGGTACTTACGCTATGCGCTATGCTCCATGCGCTATGCTATTTTCTAATTACGAATAGGAGGTCATTGTGTCGCCGGTTAGCGGAACCTATTGGGGCATACCGGGCTATGTCATTTTCTGGGTCTTGTTCGCCATCGCCGTCGGCTTATTTGCGCAGAGGGCTTATTTCCTCTTTCGCCTCATGTGTCTGGGGAAGCCGGAGAACCGCTTCGACAGAGTGGGGCAAAGAATCAAAACGATGCTTGTCGAGGTTATCCCTCAGTGGTGCAGCCTGAAAACCGTCACGCAAAAGGACCTGTCCGGGATAGGGCATGCTCTGTTATTCTGGGGCTTCAGCCTGTTCCTCATTAGTTACATCATCTTTATTGGCTTAGCCGGGGGTTTTGGACTTTCCCCGGTGATCGAGGGCACCACCTTTGAGACGGTTTATTCTTCCATTCTGGATATTGCCGCGGTATGGGTCATCATCGTTTTAATCTGGGCAGCCATCAGGCGTTATGTCGTGAGACCGGAAAGACTGCAGATCAGCGCCGAGGCAGCCATTATCCTGATTGTGGTCTTCAGCCTTATGGTGCTCCATTTTTGCATCGAGGGCTTCGGCTTCGCTGGCTCCGGGAATACCACCGACTGGCCCCCCGTGGGGGCGGCGTTCGCCCGCTTCCTATCCGGCGCCGGTATCTCCAAAAGCACGTTGATAGGAGTTTACCAAGGGGCTTGGTGGCTTCACTATATGGTGATCCTCGGCTTCATGGTGTATATCCCACGCTCAAAGCACCTGCACGTTCTTGCCTCCCTCGTCAATGCCTTCTTCAAACCACTGGGACCTAAAGTGGTGCTTGAGCCCATCCCTGTTGAATCGGAGACCTTTGGCGCATCGAAGATTCAGGACTTTACCTGGAAAGACTTGCTTGACCTTTATGCCTGTGCTGTCTGCGGTCGGTGCCATGCCAATTGTCCCGCCCAGCTGAGTGGCAAGACCCTCTCGCCCAGAGAGGTCATTCATAACCTGAAAGAGCATTTGTTGGAGGCGGGTCCTGGATTGCTTGCCGGTAAGGCGGAGGCATCTTCGGAAAGCCCGGCCGAGACCCAGGCCAAGACCCAACCCAAGACGATGATCGGTGATGTGGTCACCGAGGAGGAGATCTGGGCCTGCACCACCTGTGGTGCTTGCCAAGAGGTATGCCCGGTCAATATAGAACACATACGCAAGATCATCGACCTCAGGCGAAATCTGGTGATGACGCAAAGTAAGATGCCGGAAAGTGCCCAGCTGATGCTCAGAAATATGCAATCAAGAGGACACCCATGGGCTGGAATCCAGTCGATGAGGTTGAGGGGCGACTGGACGAGTGATCAAGAACTCAAAATATTGGCTGAAGGTGATAACGCGAATACCCTCTTCTGGGTGGGTTGCACCGGGGCTCTTGTTGAGCGTAATGTCCAAGCGACTCTTTCCATGACGAGGGTGCTGAAAGCGGCTGGTGTCGATTTCGCGGTATTAGGTGATGCCGAGACCTGTTGTGGTGATCCGGCGCGAAGAGCAGGGTATGAGTTCCAGTTCCAGATCATGGCGGAGCAAAATATTGAAATTTTCAAAACCTACAACATTAAAGAGATTATCACCTCCTGTCCCCACTGCTATAATACCATTAAGCATGAGTACCCCAGGTACGGCGGCGATTTCAAGGTGGTTCACTATACCGAGCTCATTGCCGATTTAATCAGGCAGGGCAAATTGAAACTTACCAACGAGCTGAATTCCAGACTCACCTATCATGACCCCTGCTATTTAGGCCGTTACAACAGCGTCTATCTGGAGCCGCGCCGGATACTGCAGGCTATCCCCAAGGTAAAGCTTGAGGAAATGGAACGCTCGAGAGATACGGGCTTTTGTTGCGGCGGCGGCGGCGGGCTCATGTGGATAGAAGAACAGCCCGGTACAACCAAGATTAATCAAATGCGTCTTGAAGACGCTCTCAAGACCGGGGCTGAGACGGTCGTAACCGCCTGCCCTTATTGTTTGCAGATGTTCGAGGACAGCATCGACCATAAAGGTATGAAGGACTCGTTAAAGGCAAGAGACCTTGTTGAACTCGTTGAAGCAGCAATGAAGCAGCCTTAGTTGAGATTTCTGGAAAAAGACCAGAAATCTCTGATTACACCGATTATGAGCCGATTACACAGATTAGAAGGCACTGAAACTAAAGAAAAATCTGTGGAATCTTTTTTTAAAATCTGCGTAATCAGAGAGCGAAATTAGTTTTTCAGAACTCTCTAATTAGGAGGGGAGTCGTATGAATACGATCGTCTGTGTTAAACAAGTACTTGACCCCGAGATACCACCGGCCAAATTCAAGATTGACCCCGCGGCAAAGCAGGTTATTCCTCCCCCCGGAGTGCCACCTGTGATCAGTGTCTATGATGAACGAGCCGTTGAGGCAGCATGCCGGCTCAAAGATAAGCACAAGGGCAAAATAACAGTGATCAGCATGGGGTCAGCGAAAGCTGCTGACGTGATAAAGCACGCCATATCGATGGGGGCCGACGACGGATTTGTTCTCCAGGATCCAGCCTTCGAAAACCTGGATAGCT
>JAOUFX010000240.1 GCA_029857975.1 Deltaproteobacteria bacterium
CCAGGAGGGTTACCCGGACCAATGGCGGCGGATGGCCGAGCATCACCCGGACGTGATCGAAGGCTCGACCAACAAGTACCAAAATTGGGAAGTCGCGGACCCCGAGAAGTGGGTGCCGGGCGGATACGTATGCGTGCGGGTCGACTCAAGGGGTGCGGGGCGCTCCCCGGGGTTCATCGATCCCCGTTCGCCCAGGGAGACCCGCGATCTTTACCTTTGCATCGAGTGGGCCGGAACGCAGCCCTGGAGCAATGGTAAAGTGGGTTTGCTCGGGATTTCTTATTACGCCAGAAATCAGTGGAACGTGGCTTCGCTGCAGCCTCCCCATCTGACGGCCATCGTCCCCTGGGAGGGAGCGTCCGACTCGTATCGGGATGGGACCTATCACGGCGGTATCCTGTGTGCCTTTTCCGGCAACTGGTTCAAGAAGCAGGTGATGACCGTGCAGCACGGTCTTGGGAAGCGGGGATTCGTAAACCCGAATACGGGAGAGCTCGTCGGCGGCCCCGAGACGCTGTCCGAAGAAGAGCTGGCTAAGAATCGGGTAGACCTGGGGCAAGAGCTCCTGGAGCATCCGTTGGATGACTCGTACCACCGGGAGAGATCCCCGGACTGGTCCAAGGTCACCGTTCCCCTGCTCTCCGCGGCCAACTGGGGAGGGCAAGGACTCCATCTCCGTGGCAACATTGAAGGGTTCGTACGGGCCGCTTCCCAGCAAAAGTGGCTGGAGGTTCACGGGTTGGAACATTGGACGGAGTTTTACACCCGGTACGGGGTCACGCTCCAGAAGCGATTCTTTGACCATTTTCTGAAAGGGATCGACAACGATTGGAGGAGGCAGCCGAAACTGCAGCTCCAGATCCGCGAAGTCAACGGCTTGGGGGTGCGGGGAGAGAGCGAGTGGCCGCTGGCGCGAACGCGTTGGACCCGTCTCTACATCGACCCTGCCGACCGCAGCCTCAGTTGGGAGCCGGTGAAGGCCAAGGGCAGCGTCACTTACGAGGCGCTGGGAGACGGCGTCACCTTTGTGACTCCCCCGCTTGAGCGGGAAATGGAAATCACCGGACCCGTGGCCAGCAAGCTGTTTGTCGCCTCGGCCACGGCCGATGCCGACCTCTTCCTGGTTCTGCGCGTCTTCGCCCCCGATGGTCAGGAGGTGGTTTTCCAGGGAGCGCTGGATCCCCACACGCCCATCGGCCAGGGCTGGCTCAGGGCTTCGCACCGCAAACTGGACCCCAAGCTCAGCACCGCCTACCGCCCGTATCACACCCACGATGTGGTGGAGCCGCTGAAACCTGGCGAGGTTTACGAACTCGACATAGAGATCTGGCCGACCTGCATTGTCGTGCCGGCCGGATACCGCATTGCGCTTACCGTGCGGGGCAGGGATTACGAATATGCCGGCGAAGGCGAACGGCTCACCACCTTCGTCAACGTGATGAAGGGCTGCGGGCCGTTCCTGCACGAGGATCCCCAGGACCGGCCCCCGGAGATATTCGGCGGGAAGGTCACCCTTTACGCGGGCGGCGACCAGGCGGCCTACGTACTCCTGCCGATCATCCCCCAGGGACACCCTACTTAATTCTGAGTATCCTTCCTCCATGAGCCAGCTTTCCTTCCCTTTTGCAGAAAATCCGATAATATGTAACGGTTTAGCCCTTTAAAAAAATGGTAAACTGTAATGCAAAATGTAAAAATTAAAATGAAAAATTCAAAAGGATTGAGGGCTTTCAGAAATTTGCCTTTTTCAATAGACCATTTTCACTTTTCAATGAAATTTAGCGTGTCTTTTCAAAAGGGAAATTGATACGATAATATAATCTTACACCCAGCATAGGAGGTGCAGAGTAATACTTAAATTGCGCCTTGCGGCAAAAGGATGAATGCTCATTTCGCGGCCAAATTTTTCAAGGGGGGAAGAATGAAAGTAACGGACCATGTTCACGCCATCAAAATCCCGTTTGCGGTGCCCACTCGATTTGTCTATCTCTATTTCATTTACGGGAAGAAAATCTGTTTGGTCGACAGCGGGATTGCCTCGGCCAAAGAAAAGATTTTCGGCTATTTAAGGGAGACAGGTCGGGATCCGCAAGAGATCCAGTTGCTTGTACAGACGCATTCCCATGCCGACCATATCGGGCTGAGTGCGGAATTCAAGAAGATTTCGGGGTGCAAAGTAGCCGCCCATGTGGCCGAGAAAAACTGGATCGAAGATATCGAGGAACAATATCGCAAAAGGCCAACGCCGACATTCCGGTCTTATGTGCAGGATTCCACGAAGATTGATCTGGTGGTAAAGGATGGTGATGTCCTCGACTTGGGCGGCGGAGAAAATTTAAAAGTGATCCATACTCCGGGCCATTCAACCGGTTCGATCTCGTTCGTGTATCCTACCGACGGGGCCCTGTTTTCCGGAGACGCCATTCCTTTAGCCGGGGGGTTGCCGATTTATGCAGATGTTTTTGTTACCATCCAATCCCTAAAAAAATTGAGAGCGGTCAAGGGATTGCAAGCCTTGTTCTCCTCCTGGCATGATCCCGTACAGGGAGAGAAGGTTTACCAGACCATGGATGAGGCTTTAGCCTATATGCAAAAAGTTCATGGGGTGGTCCGCCAAGAAAATGCAGGTGCACCCTCCCTTGATTCCCAGGCATTAACGATCCGGGTGCTGAAGGTTCTGGGGATTCCCGAAAATCTCGCGAGCCCCATTGTGGTCACCACGATTGAAGCTCATCGCCAGGCAGGCCAGCATCCGGATATTCTAACGGTATGACGGGCAGGCCATCCCTTTTTTTGCAAACGGGAGCGCCATCAATAAATAAAGGGACGTAGATTCAGGGGCGAGGAAGAGAAATTCTTTATGGAAAAGATCTACCGCTATATCGATGAACATGCCGGTGAATTCGTAGAAACTTTACAGCGCTTCTGCCGGCAGCCCAGCATCTCCTCGGAAGGAGTGGGCATCCGGGAGATGGTGGCGGTTCTAAAAGAAGAGATGGAGAGCATCGGCGTCGAAACCACGGTGCACAAGACGCCGGGCAACCCGCTCGTCACCGGAATCGTCCGCGGCGAATCGAGCCGAAGCATCCTGTTTTACAACCATTATGATATTCAGCCACCCGACCCGGTAGAGAAGTGGGATTCACCGCCTTTCGCGGCGGAAATCCGCGAGGGGCGCGTCTGGTCGAGGGGAGCCACCGATAACAAGGGCAATATTTTGAGCCGCCTGAAAGCTGTGGAAGCTTTTTTGAAAGTGGAAGGAAAGTTGCCCGTCACCGTAAAATTTCTTTTTGATGGGGAGGAGGAAAACGGGAGCCCCAGCCTGCTCCCTTTCGTCCGCTCCCATGGAGATTTGCTTGCAGCAGACGGCGCGATCTGGGAGGATGGCGCCTGGAAGGACCGACCGAATCAACCGGTCATCGACCTGGGTAACAAAGGCCTCGTTAGTTTTGAACTTTCCCTGCGCACCGCCAACGTGGATTTGCATTCCTCCATGGCCCCCATCTATGAAAATGCCTGCTGGCGTCTCGCCTGGGCGATGGCCTCCCTGAAAGGGCCGGATGAGAAAGTGCTGGTTGAGGGTTTCTACGACGATGTGATTCCGGTTACGGGGGAAGAAGAAGAAATGATCAGGGAAATCCCCATCTTTGATGAAGAGGAGCGCTTGCGGCGCCTGGCCATGAGGCGCATGATCCTCGGTCTTGCGGGCACGGACTTGATGAGGAGACTCCTCATGGAGCCCACCTGCAATATCTCTGGCTTCGCCGGCGGATACACCGGCAAGGGCCGGAAGACCGCAGTCGCGTCTGAGGCGCAAGCCAAAATAGATATGCGCCTCGTCCCGCAGCAGAGGGCGATGGACATCTATGCTAAGGTCAGACGCCATCTAGACAAAAACGGGTTCTCCGATGTGCAAATGTCTGCTCCCACCTTCGTTTCCGAACCCTCCCGGCCACCCCATGACAGCCATATCGTCAAAGCGATGCAGAGAGCTTCCCGAAAAGTCTATGGAGAAGAACCCATTCTGAAACCCCAAGGCATCGGCGGAACACCCTCCTGGGTGGTGACCAATACCCTGCACATCCCCATGGCCGGCACCGGGCTGGGAAGAGTGACCGCCCAAGCGCACGGGCACAATGAAAATCTGGTGATTCAGGAATTTATCGAGTGTATCAAGTACATGGCCACCATTATGAAGGAATTCGGAAAATAGCCGCGCCCACCCCTATAGGTCAACGAAAGGAAGGACTGGATGGCACCTTACAGGAAGGATAACTGGTTTTCTTATTTCGCCGATCATTACCGCTGGTCGGCCGGTTTGATCATCGCCCTGGGAACAGCCCCCTGGGGGTCCAGCGATCTCGGTGAAGTGGACATGGTAGGAAAACGCCTGCAGGATAGAGTCGGAGACGATCAAGCCTGGTTCAACGAATGGACCCGCATGGGATTGGAACTGGAGGGCCTTGGCGGCGAAGCATCCTCCCGGGGACGGCATATCACCGCCAGCGGCTTTAACTTCCGTGCTTGTATGTATTACCAAACCGGAGAACGCTTCCGGCAACCCAAAGACGACAAAGCGCTGGAGGTTTACCGGCGGGCGGTCCTCTGCTTCAAGGAAGCTGCAAAATATACGCAGCAGCCCTCGATCGAGTCCGTTGAGATTCCTTATGCCGGGGGAAGATCTCTTCCCGGCCTCTTCGTCAAGTCTGCGGCGGAAGAGAAAGGACCACTGCCGGCGGTCGTCTTCTTCGATGGTTTGGATGTGACCAAAGAGTTTTGTTATTTTTGGGGAGTGCGGGACATGGTCCGTCGGGGCCTCGCCTGCCTGCTCGTGGATGGGCCGGGGAACGGGGAAAGCATCCGCTTCCGCGGTTTGAAGCTTCGTTACGACTATGAGGTGCCGGCGGGGGCGGCGGTCGATTACCTGGAGAGCCGAAAGGATGTCGACCCCGAGAGGATCGGCATCATGGCCCTCAGCCTCGGTGGTTATTACGCCCCCCGGGCGGCGGCATTCGAGAAACGGCTCAAGGCCTGTGTTGCCTGGGGAGCCCAATATGACTACCAGGCCTTATGGAAGCGCCGCATGGAACTGGCCTATAAAACCGCCCTATCTGTTCCACCGGATCATATCCAGTGGGTTCTGGGGGCCACCTCCATGGAAGACGCGCTGAAACGGCTGGAAAATTTCAAACTCTCGGGCGTGGTGAAGAAAATTGAATGCCCGTTTCTGATGGTGCACGGGGAAGAGGATGCTCAAGTGTCCCTAACTGACGCCCAGGCCTGTTTTCATGCCGTGGGCTCGAAGGATAAAACCCTCCGTGTCTTTACGGCCGAAGAGGGGGGCTCGCAGCATTGTCAGAACGACCGATTGGGGGTAGCCATTCCCTACATTCATGACTGGCTCGCCGAGAAACTAAAGGCGTAGCCTTTTTCCTTCGGCGAGCCCATTTCCATCAGGTCATTTTTTTTAAAAGCGATTGCGATGCAACCAGCTTCCTTCTGGACGGAGGTTGCGGGCACCGGGCTCTTGGGCCGGGACCCCTATAGAGAGCGCGGCCGCCAGTTCATATCCATCCGGGACTTTCAGGAACTGGTTAATTTCTTTATCCGCTCCTCCGAAGAAAGCGGCAATCCTCGAGCCCAGTCCCTCGGCCACGGCAGCCAGGGACATGTTCTCGATGCACATCCAGGCTCCGGCGGCATCGGCTACTCCCGC
>JAOUFX010000241.1 GCA_029857975.1 Deltaproteobacteria bacterium
ATGGGGTGGGGATTCGCTCCTCCATGAACCGGCAAGCAGGATCTTCGGCCACTTGGATCATCGGGTGCGCACCCCGATGAACGATGAGTTCAAAAACATCGGGGCGGGCGTAATGCCCGGCCACATCCAGCATCCATTTCGGACTCCGCATCTGTTGGGGGTCCACTTCGGCGTAGAGAATTTCTTCCTTCATCTGGACAGGCCCGGCAATAAATTCCCCGCCGGGGTTGACAATGGCGCTGTCTCCCACGTTGATCCACTCCCGCTCGGGGTTATAGAATTTAGCCTTATATTCGAACCGGTCGGGAATATCCGCCTGGCGCAGAGCCATGCAGCAGCCGATTGTATAAACCCGTCCTTCCTTGGCGATATGGCGCAAGGTGGCTTGCCACGTTTCCCCGCGGTCCCAGGTGGGGGCGATGTAAATTTGCGTTCCCCAGGCATACATCGTGTAACGCGCCAGGGGCATGTAGTTTTCCCAGCAGATTAAGCCGCCGATTTTCCCCAAAGGAGTTTCGTACGCCTCCAGGGTGCTGCCATCCCCCTGAGCCCAGACCAGACGCTCCCCGCCGGTTGGCACCAGCTTGCGGTGTTTGCCCATGATATTCCCTTCCGGGCCAAAGTAGACCAGAGTGTTGTAGAGGGTAGCCCCGCTGCCCTCCGGATCTCGCTCGGTGACGCCCATTACTACATAGGCTCCGGCACTTTTGGCTGCCTGACCCAGCCGTTCTGTAGCGGCACTGGGGATTTCAACCGCGTTGACGAGCAGCTCCGCATAGAGTTGGCCGAGGATTCTCTCTCTGCCCGGCGGAACGGCCCATACCCAGTCCGGGTAAGCCGGAATAAAAGATTCCGGAAACACAATAATGCGGGCATTCTCGCGGCTGGCTTCCGCAATCAACTTGCAGGATTTTTCAACCGTTGCGTCCCGGTTCAAGAATACGGGCGCAGCCTGAACAGCAGCGATTTTAAAAGCAGTGTTGGGAATTGGCATCCACGTCTCCTTTCCAATCTATTTTCCTCTTTTACCTTCGGCAACATCCGACTGGTACCTTGCTTTATCGCTTCCCAAGCGGTCTGCGGCAACGCATGCTCCCATAATATTCCCAGACCCACAGAGTAATTCGTCGCGATATTAACAGCTCGTTTCCAAGAGGGGAGGGGGCTCTAAAACAGCTTGATAGATATTCTATTCTATAAAAAAGGATACGTAAATTCTTTATTCCGGGAGCATTCTTCCCCAAGTCAAATACCGAGAGAGCTTTAGGCAGGGAATTAAAAACGTTCTCATAGGTCAAGCTGATCGTAAGATTCAGACAGCCCCGAGATAAAATCCGCGAGCGAAATTTTCTCATTTACAAAGTGAAGAACGTCCAATAGAATAATTATAGGAATTATAAAAGGCGATCAACCAAAGAGGGCCCAGAGGAAATACTTTTTTTGAGGTGTGGTGTTCAATAATGAAAGTAATCAGGGAAGTTATCTGCTCCAAGTGTCGGAAAAAACAGGTAAACGATATAGAAGACCTTTTGCACAGCGATCTCTTCTGGCGCGTTTGTGAGTTCTGCAACCAATATGGATTAAAGATCGCTATCCGGCAGAAGCTCACTATAAAAGAATGGATGGAAGCTCTTTATAATACCATGGGTTTTAGAGTCGTACAGGTTGAAGCTCTATTAAAAGATCTTCTAAAAGACCGCCCTCATCTTTAAATAAATTTAATAGGACGCAGATTTACGCAGATAACGACGGATAATTATTTTCTTTTTAGCTTATCCTGATAATCTGTGTACATCCGTGTCCGAAAAAGAAATTCCTATTCAATCCATTTATCTGCCCGGAGGGGAAAAGGATGGAAAGTACCTATACCATTTTTCAGGTGAAACCAGGGTGGATGGGCTTAGTGGGAAACAAAAACGGCCTACAGCGCATTTTTCTTCCCGGATTAAAAAAACAAGAGCTAAAGGAACGCATTACTTCAGAATTTCCGGAAAGTACAGAAAATCCAGGTTTATGGGAACGGGGCCAAAAACAATTCATCGAATACTTTTCCGGGAAGAGGACTTGGTTTGACCTTCCTTTGGACTTGTCCGCGGCAACACCTTTTCAAAAAAAAGTGTATGCGCTATTATCCCGAGTCCCTTTCGGAGAGGTGTGCACCTACAGATGGCTGGCTCAAAAAATAGGAAACCCGAAAGCGTTGCGGGCTGTGGGACTGGCGAATGCTAAAAATCGCTGGCCGCTGTTAATTCCTTGCCACCGAGTCGTGGGAAGCAATGGGTTCTTGACCGGATTTTCCGCTCCGGGTGGATTAGACCTGAAAGCTTTGCTTTTGAGGCTGGAAGGCATCCCCACTGAGCAAGGAAAGGTTCCGGTCGCCAAGATCCGGAAATAAAACCATTGCCCATCCCGCAATCCCCATTACGAAATTTGAAATTATCTCTTACCCACAGTAGCAAGATAGATCGCTGTTTCCTCTTGCCCATCTACTCCCACTAAATCGTTAACCTCATCGTCGAAGAAAGCCGCGATGCCGCAGCACCCCAGTCCCATGGCTGTAGCCGCCAGATATAAATTTTGCCCAATATGCCCGCAATCCAAATAAATGTAACGATAAGCCCGCTGCCGGTATTTTTGCCGGGAACGGGGTATTACCGCCACCCAGATAAAAACAACAGCGGCTTCCCGGGCAATATCTTGGTCTAAGGCTGCCTGGGTGATCTGCCGGGAAAAGTCCCCTTGGCTTTTTCTTTCCAGGGAGAAATCCTGAACATGCAGAAAATAAATTCCTGCCCCCAGTCCCTCGAGCCGGTTGACAACCAGATAGGTATCAACGGGATGAAGAGCGCCAGCTGATGGGGCTGTCCGGTACCAAGAAGAAAAAGGCTGATCGGTAATTCCCTGGGTTGCCCAGAGGAGGTTGGAAAGTTTTTCCAAGGGCAGAGGGGAATCGCTGTATTCACGGATCGATCGCCGTTTTAACAATACTTGCCAAAAATTTGGACCCAAATTAAGCCGGGGCTGAGGAAGAGGAATAATTGGGGAAGGAAAAGGTTGGGGTCCTTTGTCCAGGGTTGGTTTTTCCAAAGATATGGGCCCATAAGCAGGGCGGAAATATTTCGTTTTTTCCTGAAATATTTGGCCGATTTTTTGCTCTGGCAATTCCATTTTCCCCCCCGGCTGCTTTTTTGTTTAGTTTAAACCTAAATTGAGCGATTTTTTTACACCACAGAGATCTCAGAGAATAATTTCATAGTTAAAAACAAAATAAGCTCAATATTTTTTCTGGGTTTTCAGGTAATAAATTCGTCAGATAGAATATTGTGTTGTTTTTACTGTTTTTTAATTTTTCTCTGGGCCCTCTGTGATGAATCTTCTTTTTTAGTTTAAAGTTTCTAAATGAGGTTGTCAACTTCATCCAAAAAAGGTTGACCCGAAGGATAGTTGAGGTATGATGAATAAATTATGGGCTGGAGATCAGAAAACTTTGCCAGTGTTTTCATTTATTCCGATGAATTGGCCAATTACGAATATAGTTCAACACATCCTTTTAAACCCATTCGGGCCAAGCTAACCCTCGACCTTTGCCGCCGGTATGGCCTAATAGAAAGGCCTTGGATTCGGTTACTGAAACCCCAGCCTTTGGGTTTTGAAGACCTAGCAGAATTCCATGATGCAGCCTACCTAAAAACCCTCCAGGCGATTGATTCTTCAGCCACGGCCAAGGAACTTTGGCTGGATGTATCCTCGAGGCGGGAAGAGGAGTCTTTAACTCTCGATCCCAAAATACTTCAGTATGAGTTGGGCACGGATGACAACCCGGTTTTCTCCGGTGTCTATGATTTTTCTGCTTTAACTGCTGGGGCTACCGATTTAGGGGCCAAAATGGTGGCATCCGGCGAAGTTCAGGTTGCTTTCAATCCGGTGGGTGGTTTTCATCACGCGGCCAGGAACCATGCGGAGGGATTTTGTTATGTAAATGATGTGGCGGTGACCATTACCCGCCTTCTAAAAGAAGGGTTGAGGGTGGCTTTTGTAGATATTGACGCCCACCATGGCAACGGCGTGCAGGATGCTTTTTACCGGGACAATCGCGTGTTGGTGATTTCCTTTCACGAAACCGGTCGAGAACTCTATCCTTGGTCCGGTTTTGAAAACGAGATCGGCGAAGGGCAAGGAAGAGGGTATAACGTGAATGTTCCCCTGCCGCAAAAAACGGATGATGACGCTTTTATGCGGGCCTTTGAAGAAATCGTTCCCCCCCTCCTTGAAGCCTATGTTCCCGACATCGTCATTGCCGAATTGGGAGCGGACACCCATATTGCCGACCCTCTCACCCACTTAAGTATGACCAATAACGGATATTGCCGGGCGGTAAAAACCTTAGCGCAATATGCTCCCCGAATCTTGGCCTTAGGAGGAGGAGGATATGATTTATACAAAACAGCCAGGAGTTGGACGCTGGCCTGGGCGATCTTAAATGACCTGGAGCCCCGGGATGAGTACGTTGGCATTATCGGCGGGATGATGTTCGGCCCAGAAGTTGAAGTAGGGGACCTTTATGATAAAACCGTTAAAACTACCGGTATTATTAAGGAGCGGATCAACAAGGAAATTGATCGCATCCTGGATTTCATCAAGCAGAATGTTTTCCCGATACATAAAATCCATTAAAAAGGGGTGTCGGGAATAGGGAGTAGGGTGTAGAAAATCTTTATCCCGCTCCCAACTCTCAACTCCCACCTCACGCCTTACCCTTTACGTCAGCCCTCAGGCTCAACCACAAAAACAAAGCCGAAATTAAGGCCAGAGTTGCCCCGAAGCTGAATGCCGCTTGCGGGCTGAATTTTTCCCAAAGAAGTCCCATTAAAATGCTTGCCGGAAGAGTGCTGATACCCACCGCAAAGTTATAAAGTCCGTAAGCCGTTCCCCGCAGGTGAGAGGGAACTAAATCAGCCACCAAGGCGCGCTCTCCTCCCTCAGTGAGTCCATAGAAAAGGCCATAAACCGCGAAAAGAATCCAGATGGGTTCCGGGGTTACCGTCCAGGCGAAAGCCCAATATATCCCGCTATAAAGTAACCAACCGGAGATGATGACTCTTTTTCTTCCCCAACGGTCGGAAAGTATACCCCCTGGAGTTGCCGAAAGGGACTTGGTCAGGTGCAGGACCATCCAAAGAATGGGGAGAAGGGTGATGGGGATGCCCGCATCTTTGGCTTTGAGAATTAAAAAGGCGTCGCTGGAATTCCCCAGACTGAAAAGGACGATAATGAAAAGAAATAACTTAAACCTTCGGTCAAAAGGGCGAAGGGTAAGCTTAATTTTGGCCGTCTCTGGCTTAGTGGAGAGAGTTTTTTTTTCGCTAACTCCACGGATAAGGATAATCAAAGAAAAAATAGCAGGGAAAAAGGCCAACCAGAAAATAGTGCGGTATTCCTGGGTAATGAAGGTAAGGAGGAAAAAAGCAATCAAGGGGCCAACCACGGCTCCGGCATGATCCATGGCCCGCTGGAACCCAAAGGCTTTGCCGTGTTCTCCTTCAAGGGTGGAATCAGCAATCAGCGCATCGCGGGGAGAAGTGCGGATTCCTTTGCCCACTCGGTCTAAAAAGCGGATAAACAAAACGTGCCAACCGGCTGTGGCAGCGGCCACAAAAGGACGGATGAAGGATGAAAGAGTATAACCCCCTACAACCAGGATTTTTCT
>JAOUFX010000242.1 GCA_029857975.1 Deltaproteobacteria bacterium
CCTCTGTTCCCGGTTTAACATCCGAAAAAAATCAACCCCAAGACCCGAAGTCCCTTTTGGATGAAGCATTAGAATTTTTTCAGGGTTCGCAGGATTTTTGGGAAAAGGGCGATTTAAAAAACGCGATTGCCGCCCTTGATCAGGCCTATCGCCTCATCCTCCAGATCCATTCGGACGGCCATCAGGATTTAGAACGGGAAAAGGAAAATATCCGTTTCATAATCTGTAAGCGGATGCTCGAAATTTATGCCTCCCAGCGCACGTCCGTAAACGGCCCGCAAAAAGCCATCCCGTTGACCATGAACCCATACGTTGAACGAGAAATCAAACGTTTCATGGGCCCGGAAAAAAAATTTTTCATGGAAGCCTACAAACGCTCGGGGAGATACCGCCCGGTGATCATCGAGGCCTTAGAAAAGGCCGGGTTTCCGAAAGAACTTTCGTGGCTTCCCCTCATCGAAAGCGGGTTCAAAGTTAATGCCTTCTCTTCAGCTCGTGCCCTCGGCCTGTGGCAATTCATTCCTTCCACGGGCTATAAATTCGGTCTCCGGAGGGACCGGTGGCTCGATGAGCGGATGGATGTGCAAAAGTCCACCCGGGCCGCGATTTCCTACCTTCAGGAGTTGCACAACATCTTCGGTGATTGGTACACCGTTCTAGCAGCCTACAACTGCGGAGAATCGCGGGTGCTCGAAGTGATCCGAACTCAAAAAATTAACTATCTGGACAATTTTTGGGATCTTTTCCAAAAACTCCCCCAGGAGACAGCCCGTTATGTTCCCCGATTTATGGCGGCTCTTTTTATTATCGACAACCCGGAAAGATTCGGTTTCGATCTGGAGGAGCCCTATCCGCCCTTCCCTTATGAAGTAGTCAAAATTTCCAAACAAGTGTTCCTGAAGGATGTGGCTAAAACCTTGGTCGTTTCACCAGAAAGCATTGAGATTTTAAACCCCGAACTGCGATTCAAGATCACCCCTGCAGGTCCTTATGACCTGAAAGTACCCATTGGAAAAGGCAATCTTCTTCTGGCCAAACTTGACGAAATTCCGATTTCCAAGTTTCGTCAGCAGTTTTACTCTTGGCACCGGGTTCAAGGGGGTGAATCCTTGTGGCAGCTGGCTAGCCGCTACCACACCAGCACCCAAGCCATTGCAGAGACTAACCGTATACGAGAAAAAGATTTCCTCAGGGTGGGGCAAAAGTTAAAAATACCTCTGGGAGAAAAAAGGGTCAGCAAAGATACAGAAACGGAGGCAGAAATCATTACTGCTGAGAATTCAGAACTTCGCCGCTACCGAGTGAAGAGAGGGGACTCGTTGTGGAAAATCGTCCAGCTTCACAAAACGAACATCCAAGAAATCATGCGCCTGAATAACCTCAAGAGCATCCTCCTCCAAATCGGCCAGGAACTCCTAATCCCCCAAGGGAAATAATTGCAGTGTTGCGGGTCGGAGCATACTATGATAAAATAAAATATAATGATGGTTATCCCTCGGCATCTCTAATCCCCTACAAGCAGAAAGGACGTTCCATCAGGCAACTTTGTTTTGTTCTCCTTCATTCACTTACCCTTTGCATCTAAACCTTTGAAGCGCTTTTACCCCTGGATTATTTGAATGGACCTTTGTTCAAGTCTACGAGGAGCGGTTCGAAAGCCCGTACGGGTTCTGGCGGGCTTACCTCCAGAAGGTCATTGACCGCCACCTGGAATGTGGCGACCTGCACCACGGCTTTACCCGGGTGAAGGGCCGGGATTGCCATCATGAATATCTTCTGGCCTTCTCCTGCAAGCGCCCCCTCTCCACCTCTAACCCGAAAATCCCCCCAATCCCGGCTGAAACGGCCCCGAACAAACCCAAGATCTTGTAGGCAATTTCCCTTGACGCACAATTGCTTTCCCAGTATACTCCCCCTACCCAAAAACGAGTTCTTATCAAACAAAATGGATTCCCCACCTTATTTGTAGAGAGGGTCATGTACGGCAAAAAGCATAAGCCCATCGAATTTTTCTAATGCTATTAACGGGGGGATCTGCTGCGATATACAATGCGGGTCAAAAATATTCGGAGAAGAGATGGGAATAAATGGATCCATCGGGTGAAATAAGCTTGGATGATCGGCTGGAGATAGACCCATGAACTTGCCGCAGAAGGTCGAAGAATGAAAGGAAAAAGAGAACGGCCTTTTCGAAACTCCAATGGAGGGAAAATTTTTAGCCCGGCAAGGGGTTGAAGATTAGAAAATATACTTTTCTGGGAAGGAGATTTTTACCCTTCCCCAAGGAAATAAAACCAAAGGAGGTTGCCAAATGAACAGAAGAAAAATGTTAACCGCGATTGGATTCATCGGCTTGTTTTTATTGCTGAGAACAAATTCTTTTGCCGCCCAGAAGGTGCCGTCGAAGCCCGATTTGATAAGGTGGGCTAATTACGATATCGGGGCATCGAGTTACCTGCAAGGGGCTGCCCTGGCGGAAGGGATTCTTAAAAAATTTGGGATCAAGGTGAGAACCTTACCTCTGGGGAATGGAATTGGCAGGATAATGGCGGTGCGAACGGGCACCAGCGATTTTCTCTTTACCGCTTCCGATGCCGTTTACGCCCGGAAAGGGATCGATGACTTTGCGGTGCGCGAATGGGGGCCGCAGTCCATGCGAACGGTATGGATGGTCAAGAGAAAATCCACCTTTGCCTTGGCCACCCGGGCTGACAGCGGCATTAAAAAATTGCAGGATCTGCAAGGCCGCCGGGTGGCTTATATCGTCGGTTCCCCTTCCCTGAACGCCGCCGTCGAGGGGGCCCTGGCCCTGATTGGGCTTACCTGGAAGGATGTCATAAAGGTTGATTACCCCTCACTCACCTCAGGATATAAGTCGGTTAAAGACGGCAAAACCGACGCGGTGGCCTTTAATAGCACCTCGCCGGTTGCGTATGAGATGGAAGCCAGCCCGGGTGGAATTTATTGGATTCCCTATCCCAAGTATGAGGAAAATCCGGCGGGATGGAAAAAATTTACTGAAATCTACCCGGGGACATTTCCCGATTTGGTCAGCAAGGGAGCCGGTCTTTCCCCGCAGAAGCCGGTCTACACGGCCAACTTTCCTTTCCCCAATATCTTCACCTACGATCGGGTCAACGAAGATCTGGTCTACTGGCAGGTAAAAGCGATCGTGGAATCCTTCGATTTGTATAAAAATTCCACCCCCGATATGCCTTCTTGGAGTTTAAAAGAATGTCTTTCTTTACCCCTCGCGTGGGGTCCTTGGCACAACGGCGCGGTCAAGTATTTCAAGGAAATAGGCGTATGGACAAAAGAGATGCAAGAGGCCCAGGATAAGCTGCTGGCCATCGATCAAAAACACAAAGAGGTTTGGGAAGAAACCTTGGAGAAGTCGGTAGAAAAAGGAATCGCCGGAAAGGATTTTAGAAAATTTTGGCTGGAAAGACGATCCACAGCAGGGCTGCCATAGTTCTATAGATTCCGCCGCTACAGCCCACCCGGGATTAAGAGGGCGTTTGGGCGGGCTGTAGCCTGTTGGCGATCGTCGCCGTGGTTAGATCACCCACGGCGGGACGTGGGAAAGTCCATGCACCGGATAGGGAAAGGTTATGGCTGAAACCCCGACGAAAGAAACAGAGAAGCCGAGGTCATCGAAGTTTCGGACCCCCGGCCCCTTTTGGAAATGGGTCCTTCTCTCCTTTACCATGGCTGGATTAATTCTGGCGATTTTGCAGATCTTTCTCATAAAGCCGATTCTCGAAAACGCTTATTTCTACTGGCTTCTGGCACTGTTTTTATCCCCCGTTTTTATCTTTTTTCCCGGTAGAAAGGGGGAAACGACCCTTAAGGTGCCCATTTATGATGTGGTATTTTTTTTCCTCACGGTGGGCTTCTCGGGCTACCTCGCTTATCATGCCTGGGATATCACCCATGAAGGCTGGGCATTCATGGCGCCGTTCCATGTCAATGTTCTCTCCGTCGGTCTATGCCTGCTCATCCTGGAGGCAGTCCGGCGCGCGGGGGGGCGGACGTTGTTCATCTTTACCGGGATCTTCGCCCTCTATCCGATCTTTGCTTCCGTCATGCCGGGCCTGCTTGAAGGAAACGCCCTGCCTTTTTGGAATGTTGCCCGGTATCACATATTGAGCACGGAGAGCGTCATTGGCATTCCCATCCAGGTCGTCGCCACCCTTATCATCGGTTTCATGGTGTTCGGGGAAGCTTTGACGGCCTCCGGAGGGGGAAAATTCTTCCTCGATTTCGCCTTTGCCCTGTTGGGCAGCAAACAGGGGGGACCGGCTAAAGTTTCCATCATATCGAGTGGGCTTTTTGGCACGCTGTCCGGAAGCGTAATTTCCAATATTATCACCACCGGCTCAGCCACGATCCCGACGATGAAGCGATCGGGTTACCCTCCCCACTATGCCGCTGCAGTGGAGGCCTGTGCCTCAACCGGTGGTTGTATCATGCCGCCGGTCATGGGGGCGGTCGCTTTTGTAATGGCCTCCTTTTTAGGAGTAGCGTATATCGAGGTGGCCAAAGCCGCCGCGATTCCTGCGGTTCTTTATTACCTGGGATTGTTCCTCCAAGTCGACTTTTATGCGCGAAAGGTAAACCTCCCCGGCCTGCCTAAAGCGGAGCTTCCCCAACTCCTACCGGTCCTGAAAAACGGGATTCTCTACCCATTGGCTTTTATTGTTTTAATCTACTTGCTTTTCTTGCGGCGGGAGGCTCAAGCGCCGTTCTATGCCAGCTTGACCTTGTTGGGAATCGCCATGTTGAGGAAGAGCACCCGGCTGTATTGGAAAGACTATATCCAGTTTCTGAAAAATGTGGGCTTGGTCTTATCGGAATTGGTGGCGATCCTTGCCGCTTGCGGCTTTATTATCGGTGCCTTTTCCGTTACGGGCGTGGGAGCTTCTTTTTCTCGCGAGATCGTTCAGTTAGCTGGTGATAATGCTGCCCTCATGCTCATCTTCGCAGCGCTGGCGAGTTTCATCCTCGGCATGGGCATGACCGTTACCGCTTGCTACATCTTCTTAGCGATCATACTGGCTCCAGCTTTGGCTAAGGTCGGGACATTTCAGGTCATGGCCATCCACCTGTTTGTCTTGTATTGGGGTGTTATTTCCTTTATTACCCCTCCAGTTGCCCTGGGCAGTTATACCGCGGCTGGAATTGCGGGCGCGAATTTTATGAAGACCGGTATTACTTCCATGCGTCTGGGGTTTGTCACCTACATAGTCCCTTTCTTTTTCATCTACTCGCCTGCCTTAATCATGCAGGGAGAGTTGGGGGAAATTCTTTACCGCTCCTTTACGGCGGTTTTGGGAATTTTCCTCTTGGCCGCAGGTTTAGAGGGGTATTTGATCAAGATAGGAAGACTGGGTTGGATGGAAAGGGTTCTAATCTGCACGCTGGGATTTTTGGTGGCTATGCCTCATCTGCTGAGCGATATCATCGCGGCCATGGCGGCAGGGGGGGTGGTGATCTTCCTGTTCTTAAGGAAGAGGAGATCTAAAAAAGTTGAGTGGACAACCATTAGCAAGTGAGGACTTTTCCCTTCCGATTCGGGATCCGGTTAGATCCTGGATCAATGAGGGGAATGATCCAGGAGGGAGCGGTTGTAGCGACCTCCGGAAATACCCTAATCGCTTACATAGAAATGTCAAAAAAAATCGGGTCGTGTTCCTATGGG
>JAOUFX010000243.1 GCA_029857975.1 Deltaproteobacteria bacterium
GCAGGCGCTTCCCGGCATCTTCACTCACATGATATTTTGCAATTAAGAGACATCGGGAAGGATCTCTCCCCCGCCCCACCCGGCCGCGAAGCTGGTGGAGCTGGGAGAGGCCAAACCGTTCGGCATGCTCTATCACCATGACGGAGGCATTGGGCACGTCAATGCCCACTTCGATGACGATGGTCGAAACGAGAATATGGATGCGCCGCGCCTTAAAATCGGCCATGATCGTTTCTTTCTCCTCGCTCTTCATCCGGCCGTGAATCAAACCTATTTTGAATTCCGGGAAAATATCCCGCTGCAGGTGCTTGGCCATCTGGGTGGCGTCTTTGAGGTCCAGACGCTCGGATTCCTCAACCAGAGGGTATACCACGTAGGCTTGCTTCCCCTGGCCAATCTCTTCCCGCAGGATGCGGTAGACGCGGAATCGTTCCTTTTCATTGAAAAGGTGGGTAGCGATGGTTCCTCGGCCCGGAGGGAGCTGGTCGATCACGGAAACCTCCAGATCACCGTAAAGGGTCATAGCCAGCGTACGGGGGATGGGGGTTGCGGTCATGACCAGAACGTCGGGGGAGTATCCCTTTTTTTTCAAGGTCGCCCGCTGCATAACTCCGAACTTATGCTGTTCATCGATGACGGCCAGGCCCAGTTTTTGAAATTCTACCCCTTCCTGGATGAGGGCGTGGGTTCCAATGACGATATGGATTTCTCCTTGGCCAATCTGCCGGTACAGAATTTCTTTCTGGTTTTTTTTCAGGCTGCTGGTGAGAAGAGCAGCTCGCAGGCCGAGTTTTTCCACCAGGGGACGAAGGTTGAGAAAGTGTTGCTCGGCTAAAATTTCTGTGGGGGCCATCACGGCCACCTGGTATCCTCCTTCAATGACCATAAGTCCAGCCATCAAGGCTACGATGGTTTTGCCACTTCCTACGTCTCCCTGGAGAAGGCGATTCATCGGGTGAGGCTGGCGCAGGTCGGCTTCAATTTCAGCCAGAACTTGTTCTTGCGCCGGGGTGAGGGCAAAGGGGAGAAAGCTCCGCAGCTGTTTCGTGTAACGATGGGAGATGGGAAAGGCGATTCCTTTTTCCATCCGGGTTCCGCTGCGGTGCAGGGCCAATCCCAATTCCATGAAGAAAAATTCATCGAAGATCAATCGGCGATGAGAGGGGGCTTTCCGTTCCAGAAGCAAAACGATGTCTTCGTCCGCATCGGGAAAATGGACCCGGCGCAATGCCTCCGCAAGAGGGATCAGCCGCTGACGCCGGCAGACCTCCTCAGGGATACCGGTGCAAGCTTTAGCCGCAAATTGGTCGACTACGTTTTTCTGGATGCGGCGAATCAGCCGCTGGCGTTGGTAGAGTCCTTCGGTTTCTGAGTAAATGGGAACGATGCGCCCGAAATGCAAGGAGTCTTCCACATCGCCTTTGCTGCGGGAGGTTCCTTCCGTGTTGGATGGTTCTTGGCCTTCTTCGACGATCTCCAGTTCAGGATGGTGTATCTCGTTCTGAAAATGATAAAGGATGACCTCTCCGGAAAGGATCAGGCGCATTCCTTTATGGAAGCGGCCTTTCATGTAACGGGGGTTGAAGTTAAACCATTTGGCCAGCAGCGTTCCCGTTTCATCGCTGATCAACATTTCAAAAGTCCGGCGCCTGCGGCGCACAACCATCTCCGCGCGCAGTATTGTGCCGATTACAGTTTCCATTTTACCCACTTGAAGTTGGGAGATGGTTTTGATCTGCCGGCGGTCTTCGTAAGACCGGGGGAGGAAAAAAAGGGCATCCTCCACCGTGCGAATATTTTTTTTCTTCAGGATTTCGGAGAGGCGCGGCCCCACCCCTTTAATAAACTGGATAGGGGTCTGTAAGTCTTTGCGCTGCTGGAGAAATTCCGCCAAAGTCGGTTGGGGTTGGACAGGCCAAGGAGTTGGATCTTCGGCCTTGAGCTTAAGGGATATTTTCTGGAATTCCATGATCCGGGCTTTTTTAAGGGCCAGCTCCAGGTCATCGAACCCCGTTACGGTAGCACCCAGTTGCTGGATGAGTCTTTTCTGGGCTTCATTAAGAGGCAGGGACGAGGCCTTGTCCAGCCAGTGGATCATATAGGGTTCCAGGGCTTTTAAAGTTTTCAGGTTGGCATAATCGTTTCCGGAAGCAAACCGGAGGGGTTTTTCCATGGCTTCAAGAATCCGTTTTAAATCCTCCGACGGCATCGTTAGCAATTCCCATCCTTAAATTATTTCTTAAAGTCTTATACTGCGAAATATCTGTCAAAGTCAATAACATTAAGAAAGCATTGACAAAAATGTAACTTCTTGATATGGCTTAATTGGCACTCCGTAAAAATAGGATAAACAAGAGGGTTCCTCAGACGTGAGCACGTTAGGGGCGGAACAAATGGAACTATCCATATTTATCGCCAAAATCATATCGGTGATATATCTGTCGGCAGGCTTAGGTGCGATCTTCAGTGCTGATCATTATCGCGGACTTCTCGACGACATGTTCAACAACGCTGCACTTACATATTTAACGGGTTTGACAGCAGTTATCGTTGGATTCCTGCTGGTGAACTATCACAATAGTTGGGAAAAAGACTGGACTGTTCTGATAACAATTATTGGGTGGATAGCCCTGATGAAAGGCGTAATCATTATAGCATTCCCGAAATTTGTCCATAGGTATTCCAAATTGATTTTTGAAGGGCGGGGTTTTAGTATTTTCCCGTATGCTGCAATTTTGATGGGACTATTGTTCGGCTATTTCGGATTTTTCTCTTGAGCGCCCAACCTCGCGGTGATCAACAGACCATATTTCAGCGGTGTTGTTGCCGAAGCGCTTGCCAAGATCGGCGACCAGCAGGCTGTCGGTCCGTTCATCGACTTCCTTGAAAACGCGACACGGGAGGAACGAACCCGCGTCTGAGGCGCAGCGTGTTCTACGCCTGCGGCGGGCGGATCCCGCCGCAGCGGGACTGGAGCAGACGGGCTTTCGGCCCGCAGCTCAGCCGCGAGCACGATATGCTTGAATTGTTTAAAAAAATTACATGAGGGTATAGAGTAATGGCCAAACATTTACATTTGAAAACAACGTTATTATTTATCTTAATTATTGTTCTTGTTGTTGGTTTATCAATAATATCCACGCGAATCTGGGGGGGAAAACCTGAACAGCCACCAGAACTTAGGGGGCTAATAATCGAAAAAGAAATGACTATTATCCAGTTCGGCCAAGCTAACAAATTGCCAAATTCAGTTTTAAAAGAGATCTTTGAACTTAAAGTGAAATCCGATCTGGAAAAAAAGTTAAATGAATACGGCACATCAGATCAAATTGCCTCCATGGTTACTAAAAAACTGGCATTAGCCTCAGAACATGCCAGCAAAAACTGGACAAAAATCACGGTAAAGTTTGGTCTTTGGATTATCTTTTTATCCGCAATTTTCATCCTCCTGAGAAAACGAAAAGTTATCTCTGGCCTCAGGAATTGGTTGCTTTTTGCGGCCATTTTGATCTTTGGTGTAGTTATGGGATCGGACCCTAGCCCCATGGGCACGGTAAAGGATGCCATTCACCTCTATGGCACCGCACATGCAGTCTTCCCGCCTCGCATGATCGCATTATCAATCTTTTTGGTAATAGTGTTTCTTGCCAATAAGTATATTTGCGCTTGGGGTTGTCAGGCCGGTACTCTGCAAGACTTGATTTTCCGAATCAATCAGACTGACAGACAGAAGGCTGTTATTGGCAGACAAATCAAATTACCTTTTGTCCTGACAAACACAGTTCGATTCACATTTCTTTGCGTGTTTACACTTGTCGCCTTTTCGTGGGGTATCGATATCATCGACCCAGTGGACCCTTTCAAGATCTATAAACCGGCATATCTCGAACTTTCCGGAGGCATCTTCCTTGGTACACTTCTATTAGCTAGCCTCTTCATTTATAGACCCTGGTGCCACCTTTTCTGCCCCTTCGGATTTGCGGGTTGGCTTGTTGAAAAAATAAGCTTTGTCAAAATAAGTGTAAACTATGAAACTTGCATCGCCTGTCAGAAGTGTGCTACGGCCTGTCCTTCGACGGTAATGGGTGCTATTTTGAGACGCAACAAAAAAACAATACCAGATTGCTTTGCATGCTACACATGTAGAGAGGTATGCCCGACAGATTCAATAAGTTTTTCTACTCGAAAAAGAACAGTGCCCCCCGCAGATCATTTTAAAAAAAGACAAAAGGACAAGATCATCATATAACAATCGACTGCAGAAGGACTGGCAAATCCGCTGCTGGAGCAGACGGGCCTTCAGCCTCGGCTCAGCCGCAAGTCCGTTAGGGTTTCATAAAGGGGGGATACTTCGATGCCTGCAATTCGAAAAATTCGAAAAGTCCTCAAGAGCAAGCCAACGATTGAAGGTGCTGGCGTTCACCTGAAAAGGGCTTTTGGATTCAGGGAAGTGCCCATGTTCGATCCTTTTCTGCTTCTTGATGATTTCCGTTCTGATAATCCAGACCACTACGTAAAAGGTTTCCCTTGGCATCCTCATCGCGGGATCGAAACAATCACCTATGTTCTGGACGGAGACGTAGAACACGGTGACAGTCTTGGAAACAAAGGAATCATTAGCTCGGGGGATGTACAATGGATGACCGCCGGAAGTGGAATCATCCACCAGGAAATGCCCAAAGGTGATAGAAACGGAAAAATGTACGGATTTCAGCTCTGGGCCAATCTGCCGTCCCGGGAAAAGATGATGGATCCACGGTATCGAGACGTAGCGAACGAACAAATACCCGAAGTCAAATTTCCCAATGGTACGACCATCAAGACCATTTCCGGCGAAGTATCCGGCATTAAAGGTCCGGTACAGGATATTGTAATTGATCCTGAGTATATCGACGTTACAGTTCCTGCAAATTCAGAATTCAGACACCCCACGAAACAGGGCCATACGGTCTTCGCTTACATAATCGACGGGCAGGGTTATTTCTGCAGGGAGAAAAATCCTTTCACTTACGAAGTGGAAGGAAGAAACTACTTTGACGTTCAGCGTGATCCATTTGTCGGCAACGGGACAATTGTTCTGTTCGATGACGGTGATGAGATAATGGTTTTTACCGAGGAGCGTAAATTGAGATTCCTCCTGATTTCCGGCAAGCCCATTGGTGAACCCGTCGCTTGGTATGGTCCCATAGTTATGAACACCAGTGAAGAATTAAGAATCGCTTTTGAGGAGTATAAGCAGGGGACTTTCATCAAATACAAAGGATGAATTCAATCGAACCCTAACCCGTTGCTCCAGCCGACACTTTTCCCGCGCGGCTGAGCTTTTCGTTAGCCGCACGCCCTTACTGTCCAACGCCAGACCATCTTAGGATGTCGGCATAACCGATGGTTTCTCGAAAGCAATACAGAGTCTTGAAGGCTTATCCGTAGGTAAAACCTTTGGCAAACGGCGCGGGAGATGGCGATACCCTGCGTGCTATAGTCGGTGGAATCGTGGCTTTGTCGGCCAATGAAATACCACCACAGTGGTGGCAACAGCGTGAACCCCTGCCTGTCCGGTAAGAGTACTGGAAATTTCTATTTTTCCTACAAGATTTATGATATAAAAATTGATAATTCCATGGTCCGCCGGAACTGCGCTTCCGGCAGCGATGCGGAGATTATGGCCATGAAAGAAATAGGCTTTAT
>JAOUFX010000244.1 GCA_029857975.1 Deltaproteobacteria bacterium
GGGAAAATTCCATATTTAAAATGACTTGCAGGATGACTGCCACCGTCGTAATCCAAAGGATCGCGGGCCCGAATTTCGCGCCCAAAGCCGGGCCCATCAACCACTCTCCGCTGCCGATGGACATGCTTAAAGCGATGGTCCCCGGCCCTACGACAGTCCACACATTTCTCGCGCTTATGGGCGGCGGAGCAGGAAGATCCGCCCTCCCCCAATCCGGCATCATACCATGATCCACCTTTAGCTCAGCCATATTTCAACCTCCTTTGATGCATTATTGAAAGTTGTTCAACGAAGGCCAAGCAAAAAACAACCTTCGGTCTTAAAAAGTATTTCACTTTCGGTTGTCCCCTTCTCCACCTCCTTTCCTCCCTCAAGGGGGAACCCCTTTCCCTCTAACTTAAAGGAACCACTCTACCCCTCTGGCTTTGGTAGAATCTTTGTTGGATGAATGAAGTTTTCACTTGCCTTCATCAGGAAAGCGAATTTTTTAACCTGTCCATCCCCTCTTGAAGATTGGAGCAAGAATCATTGAGTACGCTATTAGGGCGCCGATTACAACCACTGCAATGATGACCAGCATTTTAATCATTTTTCCCATCTTCTCCCCCTATTTGGAGCCGACCGCTCGGTTTGACGACCCCATCATCCAGAATAATATGATTGTTCCCGGCCTACTGGTTTGCTCTCAGCCCTGCCTGTTAAAAGATTCACACCAATCCCTCTCCTTGAGCAGGGGTTTTTATTTTTAGTCCTTTACAACCCTGCCCATTGGTTGAATAGAATTTTCTTGAACCGTCTAATGGAGAGTCTTTGATCGGAGTCGGCATCGATTCTGCGGGGTGAGAACCAGGTAAGAAATAGAGCAAGCTTACCAAGCGAGTTTCGCATCTTAGGCATCAAGCCTTAACTTCGCTTAACCGGGTGGTCGTTTAAAGCCAACCCAGACCAGCAGCTTGTCATTTTGAGGGTGACAGTAAAACGTCCCCTCACCAAGAACACAGAAATTTTTCCCCTCCGGGGTAAGAAGGGGGTTGGTCCTCCAAATTAGGTGGATTGACAAGTAATTGAAATCATATTTGAACTTACTTGTCAAGAAAAAAAATTAGAAAAAATTAGAAATTCCCTGGAATTAGAGGTCTCCAGAAAATTAAAAAACGGAGCTTCGCCCCCCTTTTTTTACTGAGACCTATTGAGCTTTCGGGGGAAAAATCGGATAAGCGACGGCGTGATGTTTACCCGCTAAGGCTCCTGGCAATCAGCTGGACGGGGTGAATGACTTCGATCTCATCTTTTTTCAAATTTCCGAAGATCTGCAGGCGGCAACCCGGGCAACCGGTGGCCACGTAATTGGCTCCCGTCTCTTCAATGTTCCCGATTTTTTGGGCCGTTATATTTTCTGAGATTTCCGGATGCTCCCACTGGAAGGTTCCCCCACCCCCGCAACACACATCGGCGCCGCCCATCTCCACGAAATTCAGCTCCGGAATTTGTCGGAGAAGAGCCCTCGGTTCATCCTTTACTCCCTGGCTGCGCAACAAGTGGCAAGGATCGTGGTAGGTTACTTTCCCTTGCAGAGGCCTGAGCATTTTCCCTAAATCGAATTTCATTAAATATTGGGAAATATCCAGGACCTTCCTGCTCAAGGCCTCTGCCCCTTCTGCGTTTTGGCCCATCTCGCGAAGGATATGCGGGTATTCTTTCTTCAGCGCAGCGCCGCAGGTGGCACATTCCACCACCACGGCATCCACATCCTGGCGGTTGCATAGAGCCACATTCTTGAGGATATTCGGTAAGGCCATCTGGGGGGCCCCGGCTAAAAATATAGGCAGACCGCAGCACATCTGGTCCTTGGGAACGACTACTTCTACTCCCAAGCGGACCAGAATTTCGATCGTGGCCCGGCCAATTTCTCCATCCAAATAATTGGTGGCACAACCGGTGAAATAGAGGACCCGGCCCTTGGGTTCCGGAACCGTGATTACCTCCGGAATTTTCTTCAGAAAAGGCTGACGATTCAAGCGGGGAAACTTCTTCAGGGGGATGGTTCCCACTTTCCCCTTCACCGGCAACAGCGGCAGAAGGTTATTTCTCAAAACCCGCCCCCAGAAAAGGTAAAAAGGCAGCAGGCGCTTGCCCGTTAAGAGTTCAAAGAGAAACTTCTTCTTTCCCGGGAGACCGAATTTCTCGATGACTTCCACCCTCATGGCTTTCATCAGTTGGTCAACCTTTAAGCCGCTCGGGCAGTTTACCGTACAGGTTTCGCAGAGCAAACAGGTAAACAGGATGCGCACAAAATTTTCACTTAGCTCCAGATTGCCTTCCATTACGTTGCGGATCAACTGGACCTTTCCCCGGGGGGAAGCCACTTCCACCAGGCGCTGCTTATAAACCGGGCACGGCGTTAGGCAAATCCCGCATTTAATGCAGTTGTGGACTTCTTCACGAAGGTTTTGGGATATCACGGGGCACACTCCAGGAAACTCCCGGGGTTCAAGATTCCCAGGGGATCAAAGGTATTTTTCAGGTTCCGCATCAAGTTCATGGTCTGGGGGCTCAGCTGTCGGGGAAGGTACTTGGCTTTGGCAATGCCGATCCCGTGTTCCCCGGAAAGAACACCCCCTACCGACATGGCAAAATCAACGATTTCATCCATGGCTTTTTCTACCCGCTTCATTTCCTCTTTGTCTCTGAGGTCGCAGAGCACGAGCGGATGGAGGTTGCCATCTCCGGCGTGGGCCAACACGGCGATCTGGACCTGGTTACGCTGAGCGATCGTTATAACTTCCTTGATGGCGCGGGTCAAGAAGCTCACCGGTACGGTTACATCTTCGATCACGCAGGTCGGGCGCATCCGGGCGACTGCTCCAAAGGCCCCCCGGCGCGCCATCCAGAGTTGGTCACTCTCCTTTTCGGATTGGGAAACGCGCACATCCCTGGCTCCTTGACCCCGGCAAAACTCGGCGATTATACCGGCCTGCTTCTCTACCGATGCCTGGTCACCGTCCACTTCGATGAGCAACACTGCTTCGGCGTCCAGGGGAAGACCAAGATGGGCGTAGTCTTCGAGGGCTTTGATGATCATCTTGTCCATCAGCTCCAGGGTCGCGGGAATGATGCCCTCTTCAACGATCCTGGCTACAGTGTTTCCTGCTTGATCGATGGTATTGTAAATCGCCTGGAGGGTCCGCCGGGCCTTGGGCTTGGGGAGAAGTCTGACGGTGATCCGGGTTACCACGGCCAGGGTTCCCTCGGAGCCGCAGATCAGCCGGGTTAAGTCATATCCCGTAACATCTTTGGCGGTCAGGCTTCCCGTCTGGATGACTTCTCCGGAAGGGAGCACCGCTTCCAGACCCATCAGGTAATCCCGGGTCACACCGTACTTGATCCCCCGCATGCCCCCGGCATTCATCAAGACGGTCCCCCCCATCGTGGCCACTGTGGCGCTCCCGGGATCCGGAGGATAGAAGAGGCCGATTTTTTCCACCTCCTTCTGGAACTCCGACACGACGACGCCGGGTTCAACAACGGCATAACGGTTTGGCTTGTTGATTTCCAGAACGCGGTTCATCATCGTAAAGCAGAGGACCACGCCTCCTTGTTTGGCCAAGCCGCAAGCGGCCAGGCCTGACCCGGCGCCGCGGGGAGTAACGAAGACCCGATGGGTACTGGCTACTTTCATGATCCGGGAGACCTCTACGGACGTCTTGGG
Organism: Deltaproteobacteria bacterium; assembly: GCA_029857975.1. Next base: position 3,710 of record JAOUFX010000244.1, read on the forward strand.
AAAAAGGACGGCCTCGGGCAGGTATTCTTCCACATACGCATCATAAGCATAACTGAGAAGGTCTTCCTTGGAAGTCAGGATTCTCTCCTTGCCCAAAATGGTTTCAAACTCCTGCAGAATCTTCTCGGTCAGCATGGAAATATCCTTTCTTTTTTTTAGGTTTTTGAAGGTATCATTGAATGGTAAACGGTATGAAAACCCGATTTTGGCTCCCTTTTTCTTAGGCTAAGATCCACTTGCGTTTCTGAGAAAGGAAATCGACCAATAGGTAACGGCCCAGATTATTCGGGGTAGTATAGAAGGCCCGGCCATGGTTCATCCTGGATATCTGCTGGACAAACTGCAAGAGATGGGCATCCTGGCCGAGCATGAAAATGTTTAAACTGATGCCGCAAGAAGCGCATTTCTTGAACTCGGATAAGGTTTTAGCCAGGGTCTTGGGGTGGGCAGGAAACTGGAAGAAGACCTTACCGTTCTCCAGGTGGGCGGTAGGCTCTCCATCTGAAACCATGATGATCTGCTTGTTAGGGGTGTGCTCCCGGTTGAGGAAAGATTTGGCCAGGATGAGCCCTTCTTCCATGTTGGTGTAGGGGTTGTCCAGATCCCAGTTCAGGCAAGGCAGGTCCTTGCTCTTCAGAGTCCTGGCATAGGAAGAAAAGCCTATCACGTGCAGGCGGTCATGGGGGAACTGGGTTTGCATGAGCGTATGCAGGGCCATGGCTACTTTTTTGGCCGCGAAAAATTTTTCGTCGCGCGCCATGGAACCGCTCATGTCCAGCATGAGCACTACGGCGGACCGGGTACGCTTTTCGGTTTGGTAAACCTCAAAGTCATCCGGCCGGAGGTCGAGGAGCCGGCGGCCCTTGGACGGGGATGGGGCCAATGCCTGGCGACTCAGGGTGTTCATTAACGTACGACTCAAGTTGAGGTGAAAAGGATCTCCGAACCGGTAAGGTTTACTTTCCTCTAAAAGAAGATTCATCCCGGTGCCCCGAAAATGAGTTTCATGATTCCCCAGGGCATCACGGGTTAAAGAGGCAAAAATATCCTGCAGCGCTCTCTGCCCGATCTTGCGCATACCTTTAGGCGTGAGCACATACTTTGCCCCCAACTTCTCGATGAGGCCGTTGACTTCCAGAAGGCGGGGGATGGCCTTGAGGTTGTTCCAGAGTTGGTAACTTTGTTCCCCCAATAATTCCCGGATTTCCTGGTCATTGATCTTTTCCAGGTCAAGTCCCCAGGAAGCGCGGCGCAGTTCATGTTCAAGCTTCTCCAGACGTTTCAACTCTTCCATGGCCGAATCATTTCCTGCGGATGCAGATTCCTGGAGTTTCTGCTTCAGGCGCCGAACTTCTTCCAGGAAATCGTGAATCCCCTTAAGCCCCGGGGATTCATCCTGTCCCTTTAGGCCTTGCTGTTTTAATAAGTCGAGGGATTTATTGACGTCATTTTCCCGCAGGAGAAGGTCGGTGAGATGATCGAGGATTTGTTCGGCGTCCGCACTTTCAGCCGCAACTGGTTTATTGCCGTAAAAATATCGATAGCCAATCATTGATTTTTATGGAAACGCGGCTTATCCGCTGCTAAGAGCAGGAAAATTTTTTTCGTAATAAGAATAGCATAGTAAAGAGCCGGTGGGCAAGGATTTTAAAGGGGATTTTAAAGGAGTTGACATTCACTCCTCATCTTGCTTAAATTGAGCCAGCCTAAAAGGGCTATATTTATTGAAAACTGGAATATTTAATACAAACGAAATAAATATTGTTACAGTCATTGCGAGCCCGAAGGGCGCGGCAATCTCTTTCTTCGTAGGATTGCTTCGTCGCTGCGTTCCTCGCAATGACACTTTACATATTGCGTTTGTATTAGATGACGGAATGATGGAGGGAGAACCATGGACTTCCGTTTCACCGACGAGCAGAAAGCTTTCAAGGAGCAGGTATTAAAATTTTCCCAGAAAGAA
>JAOUFX010000245.1 GCA_029857975.1 Deltaproteobacteria bacterium
CAAGAGCGGAGGATCGAAGGTTGTGTCCATTTGAAAAAAGCAATCCGATTATGTTATGGTAAAAATATTGCGGGTCTAACCCGCAGGAAATTAAATTAAATAGGACGCAGATAACAACCGATAATTATATTCTTTTTGGTTTATCCTGATAATCTGGGTTTACCCGGTTAGATCGTAAACATCTAACAGGGTGAATCCGTGTACAAAAAGGATTTTCCTGCACCCCCAAAGCATGAGAGAAATGAGAGAAGAAATGTTGACTGAACATCCGTTGTTCCAGATCATGCATCCCCGCTCCGTGGCTATAGTCGGGGCTTCCAACGACTTTACCAAAATGGGTACAATCCAGCTCCTGAATCTTCTGGGAGGAAAATATCCGGGAAAGATTTATCCCCTCCATCCGCAAGAAAAGACCGTACTGGGGTTGCCAGCCTACCCCAACGCCCGAGAACTTCCCGAGCCGGCGGATTTGGCTATTTTGACTCTGCCCACTTCTGCCGTTCCGGAGGTGTTAGAAGATCTGGGGGTGCGGGGAGTAAAAAGGGCCATCATCATTTCTGGCGGTTTCAAAGAAGTAGGAGAGAAAGGAAGAGAATTAGAAGCTCTACTTGTTAAGATCGCCAGGAAGCACGGAATTCGTTTTATCGGCCCAAACTGCATCGGGGTTATCCATCCAGCTCTGCATCTCAATCCCACGATGTACCCTTATTTTCATCGGGCCGGCTCTGTGGGAGTGGCCTCTCAAAGCGGGACCTATGTCACGCAAATCCTTCCCCTGCTGGCCAAGTCGCAAATCGGGTACAGCCAGGCCATCAGCGTGGGAAACGAGGCCAACCTGGATTTGGTGGATTGCCTGGAATATTTGGGGAGCGACCCGCAAACGAAAGCTATCGCCGTTTACATCGAAGGAGTTAAGCGGCCCCGGGAATTCATCAGAATTGCGCAGCGCGTAACCCGAGAAAAGCCCATCGCCGCCCTTTATGTGGGAGGGACAGAAGCCGGAGCACGCTCCTCGGCCAGCCACACCGGATCGATTTCGGGTCCGGACGCTCTTTATGATGCCCTTTTCCGGCAATCCGGAGTGATTCGAGCTTATACGGTGGAGGACCTTTATGAATGGGCCTGGGCTCTGGCTTCCCTCCCTTTGCCGAAGGGCAGGAACATGGCTATCCTCACCCACTCCGGGGGTCCGGCTTCTTCCCTGGCGGATGCGTGTAATCGCTGGGGATTGAAGGTCCCCCTCTTTTCCGAGGGTCTGCAGGCTGAAATTCGCCGGCTCCTCCCGGCAACGGGATCGTACCACAATCCGGTGGACTTGACTTTCTTCATGGACGTGGGCGTGCTCATGGAAAAGCTCCCCGAGATCATTCTGAAGGACCCTTCCATCGATGGGCTATTGCTCCATGGAGTTCATGGATCCAGCTATTTCCACCAAGTGGCGGAGATCGCCAAAAATTTTATAAGAATTCCACCGTATGAAAAAGTGAAAAGTTTTTTCTTTTCAGCCATGGAAGCCTTTGTGCGCCTGCCGGAAAGGCATGGCAAGCCGGTCATTGCTTCAGCATTCACAGAACGGGAAGATGATGCCGTAGCCTTTAGCCAGGATCACGGGCTTCCCTGTTACCGGGCCCCGGAACGGGCGGTCCGGGCCATGGCCGCCCTCTGCCGATATGCCGAGATTTGTTCACGGGAATAAAAAACGAAAAAATATATTTGGACGCAGATTTTTAGGATTCATAAATCGTAAGGCATGAAGCCTAAGGGGATAGTTAAATCTTTAACTCGTGCTTACGGCTTGCGCCTGGCGACCTACGGTTGTTTCATATTTTATCTGCGGGGATCTGCGAAAATCTGCGTCCCACGGAATGAGTCGTTGCGTCTTTTCAGAATAAAGGATTTCTCTTGCCTCACCCCTTACCCAAGTTTATGATAAATGGAGAATCTATCGGGAGATTGCCAAGTGGGTTTCTACCTGATCAAACGTTTGGTCTTGATGCTTCCGCTCTTCATCGGGATTACGATCATCTCCTTCGCGGTCATCCATCTGGCCCCGGGGTCCCCCATCGACATGGCCACGGATCTCAATCCCAAAGCTACGGCCGAGGTGAAAGCCAGGATGCGAGCATTATACGGGCTGGACAAACCCCTGCATGTCCAGTATGGGACTTGGCTAAGCCGGTTGCTGGTTATGGATTTTGGCATTTCCTTCTCCCAGGATGGGCGGAAGGTCACGGATAAAATCTTCGAACGCCTCCCCATCACGATTTTCATTAATGTCCTTTCCTTACTCCTCATTCTTACGGTGGCGATCCCCCTTGGGGTGCTGGCGGCGACTTATAAAAATTCTTTCTTCGACAAAGCTACGACTGTATTCGTCTTTCTTGGCTTTGCTGTGCCTACCTTCTGGCTGGCTCTCCTCTTGATGATCCTTTTCGGCGTGCACCTGGGTTGGCTGCCCATCTCGGGCCTGAAGTCCCTGAACTATGAGTATCTTCCCGCCGCCGCCCAATTATGGGATCGGGTCAATCATCTCATCCTGCCTATCCTTCTTTCTGCCTTTGGAGGACTGGCTGGACTCTCGCGTTATATGCGTTCGAACATGCTCGAAGTCATCCGTCAGGACTATATCACCACGGCCAAAGCCAAAGGTCTTTCCCAGCGAGTGGTCATTTTCAAGCATGCTCTGCGTAATGCCTTATTGCCCGTGATAACCATCTTGGGCCTTTCCATTCCGGGACTGATCGGCGGCAGCGTCATTTTCGAAACGATCTTTGCGATCCCGGGCATGGGCCAGCTCTTTTACGCCAGCGTCATGGCCCGGGATTATCCGACCATCATGGGAATTCTAGTTATTGGAGCGGTGCTCACTCTGTTGGGGAATCTGATCGCCGATGTATCCTATGCCCTGGTAGACCCGAGGATACGGACTACCTGAACGGGGGCGGGGGGGAACGAAAACAAAAGGGGCTGGGGACGAAAGATGTCCAAAGAAAAAAACCTCTACCAAACTTCCCGTGATCAAGAAAAATTACGCCATTTGTTCTGGAAGAGGTTTCGCCAAAACAAGCTGGCCCTTACGGGGGCTTTCATCGTCATCCTTCTTTTCTTCGCGGCCCTCTTCGCTCCCTGGCTCTCTCCTTACGATCCTGGTCAGATTAATATTAAAAAAGTCTTGCAGGATCCCTCGGCAGAACATATCTTCGGCACTGACCAGTTAGGGAGGGATGTGTTCAGCCGGATGCTTTGGGGTTCAAGAATTTCTTTGCTGGTAGGGTTCGTGGCCGTGGGCATTGCCTCTCTCATTGGAGTCTTTTTGGGGGCTCTGGCCGGGTACTACGGCCGGTGGGTGGACAATCTGATTATGCGCTTCGTGGACATCATGCTCTGTTTCCCCACTTTTTTTCTGATATTGGCCGTGATCGCCCTGCTGGAGCCGAATATTTGGAACATCATGATCATTATTGGCATAACGGGGTGGATGAGCGTGGCCAGGTTGGTGCGGGCTGAATTTCTAAGCTTGAAGGAACGAGATTATGCCGTGGCCGAGAAAGCCCTGGGCGCCAGAGATTTCCGCATCATTTTCCGTCACATTCTGCCCAATGCCCTGGCGCCCGTTTTAGTCGCAGCCACCCTCGGGGTTGCCGGAGCCATTCTCACCGAATCCGCCCTTAGTTTCCTGGGGATTGGCGTGCAGCCGCCAACGCCGAGTTGGGGAAATATTCTCACCGCGGGCAAAGACAACATCCAGATCGCCTGGTGGCTTTCCCTCTATCCGGGGCTGGCGATCTTGATCACGGTATTGGGATATAACCTTTTAGGTGAAGGTATACGCGATGCCATTGATCCGAGGCTGAAATAAGGCTTAAGGCGTAAGGTTTAAAACAAAAGGCACACCGATACAGACTGGGGATTTAGAACTCAGGACTACACGACTACAAGACGATTCAACGATAAGACTTCTCCCCTGTTTATAGGAGGAAAACAATGGTCGAAAAGGAAATCCTAATCATCGGCGGGGGCCCTGGAGGGTATGTGGCGGCCATTCGAGCCGCCCAGCTGGGAGGAACAGTTACCCTCGTCGAAAAGAATGAACTGGGCGGTACGTGCCTCAACTGGGGGTGCATCCCCACCAAGGCTCTTCTCCGGGGAGTCGAACTCCTGGAGGCGCTTGAGGGAAGCAAGGATTTCGGGATCCAGGTCGGGGAGATCTCCGTGGATTTTTCCAGGTTGATGGCCCGCAAAGATCGGGCGGTTAAAACCCTGGTTTCCGGGGTTGGCGGGCTGATGAAAGCCAACGGCATTGCAGTGGTCAAGGGTCAAGCAAAATTCATTTCTCCGCAAGAAATCGAAGTGCTCGAAGAGCAAGGAGGGAAGGTTACGTACCGGGCCAGGAAAATCATCCTGGCCACCGGCTCGATCTCTGCGGATCTTCCGGTCTCCGGGGCCAAAGGTCCCGGCGTAATCGATAGCAACGGGGCCTTGCAATTGACGCAAGTTCCCGAATCCATGGTGATCATTGGGGCGGGGCCGATCGGACTGGAGTTCGGCACCATCTTCGCTGCTCTGGGTAGCAAGGTTACGATCTTGGAAATGATGGACCAAATTCTTCCCAGCGAAGATCCAGAGGTGGCCTCGGCATTGGAAAAATCACTCCGGCGCTTTAAGATTCGGACTCTAACCAACTGCCGGGTGAAAGAGATCAGCGAAGGTTCGAAGGGGAAGCGAAAAGTCGTGGCCACGACGGGTGAAGACGAAAAAGTTTTTGAGGCCCAGTATATTCTGATGGCCGTAGGCAGGAAGGCGAACCGGGAAGGATTGGGCCTTGCTGCAGCAGGGGTTCAATGCAATCCCAACGGGATCGTAGTTAACGAAAGGATGGAAACCAATGTCCCCGGGATTTATGCCATCGGGGATGTAACCGGTCAGTGGCTTCTGGCCCATTTCGCCATGGCCCAGGGATTGGTGGCGGCGGAAAATGCCCTGGGGCATGAAGCGCGCCTGGATCGTCGGGTCGTTCCCCGCTGTGTTTATACCCTTCCAGAAGTAGCCTCCGTGGGAATGACGGAAAAGGAGGCCCAAGCAGCGGGATACGAGTTAAAGACAGGCCGATTTCCTTTTGCCGGCAATGGGAAAGCGACGATCCTTGGGGAACGGAACGGCTTTGTGAAGATGGTTGCTGAGGCCAAGTATGGCGAGATCCTTGGGGTGCATATCTTCGGCCCTCATGCCACCGACCTGATCGGCGAAGCGGTTCTGTCCATGCACCTGGAAGGTACCGCGGCCGACATGGCCCGGGCTATTCATCCCCATCCCACGCTTGCCGAGACCTTGATGGAAGCGGCGTTGGACGCGGATGGCATGGCCGTCCATATTCCCCCCCGCAAAAAAGTATAGAAATAAAAGGTCTCTTTCAGTAAAATAAATTTGGATGAGGACGCAGACTGGCGCCGATCACCTAAAACTAAAACGCTATGCGCATAGCGCTAAGCGCTTAGCGAAATCATGTGTTCATCTGCGTCCCCAAGAGTCTGAAGGGGAAATGAGGGTATTATGGATTTGACAAAATTAATGCAGCCGTTCCGCCTGAAGAACCGGCTCCTGCGCAATCGGATCGTGATGGCCCCGATGCTCTCGCGACTCTGCTACCCGGATGGAGTCG
>JAOUFX010000246.1 GCA_029857975.1 Deltaproteobacteria bacterium
CCTCGAAGGTCTCTTCCTGGATCTTTCGGATCGCCCACAACCTCTGCCAAGACCACTTTCGGGCTCGGAAAAAATCATCCTCCCACGAGGAAATTCATGATGGGTTGGTCAACCTTCAGGAAACTCCGCTGCAGAAAAAAGTGGAACAGGGAGAGATGTCCCAGTGCGTCCAGGACCAGCTAATCCTTCTTCCTGAATCGCTGCGGAGTGTTCTCATCTTCGCCGATGTCATGGAGTTCAGCCATCAGGAAATCGCCAATATCCTGGGCCTTTCCGTGGAGAACGTGAAAGTGAGAGTTCACCGGGCCCGGAAAAAGTTCAAGAAGATCCTGGAAGAGAAATGCACTTTTGAGGTGGACGAAAGAAGCGTGCTGGTTTGTGAACCCGTGGAAGAAAAGAAAGGGAGGGAATCCTGATGTTTGCCTATGGAGGAGTCTGGAATGGTTTTAACTGGTGGTGGCTGATCCCGATCGCCATGATGGTATTATGCTTCCTCATGATGCGGGGGCGCGGGGGATGCATGGTGCGCAAGGTTAGATCGCCTCAGGCGGGAGAATCCGCCCGGGAGATCCTGGATAAACGATATGCCCTCGGTAAGATTAGCAAGGAAGAATACGAAGAGAAGAAAAGGGATATGAGCTAAAAAAAGGGTAAGGGTTCGGAGTAATTTAGCTTGGACCTCGGAGTAAAAGCTTTTGCTTCAAACGACGTTAGGCTTTTCGGCCATCTGGCTAAGAAATTTATGTTGTTAAAAGGTTATCGCAAAGAGATCTTCCACCCGGATTGTAACCCGAATTTCCAGTCCCTTCATTGCATAGCTCACCTCGATCGGGACATCGGTGAAGTTCTCCCCTATCTCAATTCGGCCCTGGGAGGGCATACGTATACGGAGGATCCTCCCTCGGCTACTTTCAAGGTTCACGGAAAGCTGATCACCGTTCACTCTGACCGGATTGCCATCAACGCCCTGAAAGATGAAGATGAAGCGGACAAGATCCTGGAGTGGCTCAGGCAGGAAATCAATGAAACCTGGAAAAATCGGAGCCGGATCCAGCCGAGCTTTGAGGGCCTGTCCAAACCGCAGGTTCTTGAAGTGCTGAAACTCCTGCCCCGGAGCAACTGCCGCCAGTGCGGCCAGCCGACCTGCATGGTCTTTGCGATATTGGCGGCCGAAGGCGCCAAGGGACCTGATGATTGCCCTGCACTGCAAGATCCCCGCAGAACCAGTCTGGAAAAGTACCTTGCCCGCTTCCATCCCGCGCGGTAATTCCTCCGTGAGCAAAAAGCTGAATTGGGGGACATAGTGGAAATTATGCACTTTGCCATAGAGCCCGGAACAGAACCTAAATGGTATCTTAAGGCCGTCCGAAAAGGTTGGGCTATTAAGGCGTCAATATTCCACTGCGTCCCCTGCTTCATAAGTGTTTGAAGGGTATCTCTAAGTTCTGTCTTTGGAGAAAACATTATTTTCGCGCTTTTTTCAGGTAATAGTTTCCTCTTAGGAGTGCATGTTTATCCTGCCAAAGAGGGGATCACTAACTCCAAGAGTCAAAAGCAGACTCGCCCCCTCAACTTTTTGGGAAGCAAACGGAAACCCTACCCAGAATTTCCATGTTCTCAAGAAATACCGGTAGTACCTGAAGGATTTTACCCAAAGAATGAGCTATCCTCGGATACCCTCCAATTCTTTTTAAATCATTGAAAAGATAAGGCTTCCCCAAAAAAACCGAAGAAATTTAAATAAATATCCTCAAAAAGAAGAAAGCTTGACAGTACTTTTTGCATTTGATACTATACCGTCTGGTCGGTTTACTATGTTTGAAAAAGGAGAACAAATGTCTCCGCGACCAAGTTCCAGAGAGGTTATTCTCGACGCTGCAGAGACTGTCGTAATTGAAAGCGGCGCCAGACACATGACCCTTGACGCCGTGGCTGCAAGGGCTGGCGTCAGCAAGGGAGGGTTACTTTACCATTTTCCCACCAAAGAAGCCCTGCTGAGAGGGATGCTGGAACGCCTTAGTAAATCTATGGCCGAAACCCGAAAAAAGAGAGGCAAAGGATTGAAGGAAGGGCCAGGGCGTGAAATCAAGGCATTCATCTTATCCAGTGCGGACCGCGACCCCAAAAAGGATCAAATCGGCTCCGCTCTCCTGGCTGCTGTGGCCCATGATCCAAAACTCCTTGAGCCTGTCCGGGATCAGGCTCGGCAACATTTAAATGAGTTTACCAGGTCCGTCATTGGATTTAAGCGTGCTTCAGTCATTTTTTTTGCAGCGTATGGTCTTGTTCTTTCGGAGCTTCTTTTGATATCACCCTTAAGCAACAAAGAGCGACATGAATTAGTGGAAGAACTCCTACGCCTCGCGGATGCGTAAAACACCGGAGGTTTGAATTTAACCACGATCTGCAACAGAAAAGCGGAGAGAAGTCGATACCGTTCCTGATAAACGGTATCGATGGAGAAGCGAAAAAGAGAAAAGGGCAGAAATGGCAGCCGTTATACCCGTTACCTTGGGGCGCTCAACATTCATTTCGATTGGCAACTTGATATTTACAATGTGCAATCATATTTAGCCGATTCTTCAAACGGCTAAACCGTTACTCGATTTTTATGTTAGTGATTGCTGGAACTGTAAGCGGCCTTTATATTGCGCTATTATTCATAATCTTGCGTCATGTAATCCGCAAGATTATGAATAAACCCCCCTCGTAAAGGCGGGACGATTGAATCTTTTTTGGTCCATGGGGGCTGGTTGAATCGTAGAGGCTAACCGAACGGCAGCCGTGACAACTTATGCACAAAGTGTCACCATCCACCAAACCGGATCCACGAAACAGGAAATAAAGCCGTTGGAGGTAAAAGTGCCAATTTTAACTAATATTTTAGAGGTGTCGCATGCAGGTGAATGAAAGACTTAGGCTGATTGTTGTTTGGATGGTTCTATTATACAGCCTTGTGCTGGATGGTTGCGAACCCCAAGCACCACCCCCGCCTCCCCCTGTCCCGGAAGTGGCTACAGTGACAGTTAAGACGCAGCGGGTAGTGCTTACCAATGAATTACCGGGCCGCACTTCTCCATACCGGGTTGCGGAAATCCGGCCACAAGTGAGCGGTATCATCCAAAGACGTTTGTTCGATGAAGGCGCGGATGTCAAGGCAGGCGCCGTGCTTTATCAGATTGATCCCGCCCATTTTCAAGCGGCGTACAACAATGCAGCGGCGAACCTCGCCGTCATGCGGACGGCTCCCGACCGGGCGCGGGCCGCGCTGCAGGCGAGTATCGCCGGCGTCACGCGGCAGCGGGCCACCTTGGAGCTCGCCCGGACGAACCTTCGTCGCTTCGAGGAGTTGTTCAAGGACAGAGCCGTCCCTGCAAGCCAGCGGGACCAGGCCGTGACCGATGCCGAAGTGGCCAAGGCCACGCTACGGGTTGCCGAGGCGCAGGTGGAGAGCGACCGGGAAGCGGTGGCCGCGGCCGAGGCGGCCATCCATCAGGGGGAAGCGGCGCTCGAGATGGCCCGCATCAATCTGGGATACACCCGGGTCACCGCACCCATCTCGGGGCGCATCGGCAAATCCAACGTGACGGATGGCGCACTCGTGGCGGCGTATCAGGCTGTAGCCCTGGCAAGCATTCAACAGATAGACCCCATTTATGTGGATGTGCCCCAATCCACCGCCGAATTGCTGCGCTTGAAACAGAGGTCGAAAAAGGGCCGGTTCATAACCGATGGGAAAGGCCAGAGAAAGGTCAAGCTGCTTCTCGAAGACGGAACCACGTTTCCATTGGAGGGCACGCTGCAATTCCGCGACGTCACGGTGGACCCGACGACCGGGTCCGTTATCCTGCGGATGGTATTCCCCAACCCGAAATCTATCCTCCTTCCAGGCATGTTTGTCCGGGTCGTTGTGCAGGAAGGGATTGCTGAACAGGCTATCATTATTCCTCAACAGGCCGTGTCCCGCGATCCCAAGGGGAACCCCTTCGCGTTGATCGTGGACGACGCTGGCAAGGTTCAGCAGCGAATGCTGAACCTCGACCGCGCCATCGGTGACAAATGGCTTGTCTCCTCAGGTCTGGCGCCCGGCGATCGTCTGGTCGTCGAAGGCCTGCAGAAAGTGCGACCGGGGGCAGCCGTGAAGGTTGTCCCTTTTGAGGAGGGTGGAACAAGCGGTGTTTCACCCAGCAAGACGGCCCAGCCGACGGCAAAAGCGAATTAACGGAGGCACAAGATGTTATCCAAATTCTTTCTGGATCGTCCGGTCTTTGCCTGGGTCATCGCCATCATCATAATGGCGGCGGGAGGGCTGGCGATCTACAACCTGCCCATATCCCAGTATCCCCCCATCGCCCCGCCGTCCATCGCCATCAGCGCCTTTTACCCCGGGGCTTCGGCGGAGACCGTGGAAAACAGCGTGACCCAGATCATCGAACAGAAGATGACCGGCTTCGACAAACTGCTGTATATGTCCGCTACCAGCGATTCGGCGGGCGCTTCCCGTCTCGATCTGACCTTCGCTCCGGGAACCGATCCGGATCTCGTCTGGTCTCAGGTGCAGAACAAACTCCAGCTCGCCATGACGAGCCTGCCCGAGGTGGTCAAAAGTCAGGGGGTCCAGGTCAGTAAATCCACCCGGAACTACCTGATGATCGTGGGGTTGATCTCGGAAGACGGCAGTTTGGACGGCAACGATTTGCGGGACTATGCCAAATCCAACCTGGAGAAAGTCCTGGCGCGGGTGCCGGGTGTGGGCGAGGTGGAAACCTTCGGTTCCGGATATGCCATGCGCATCTGGTTCAATCCCGACAAGCTGACGGATTACCACCTGACGGTGGAAGAGGTGATCGTCGCGCTTAAAGCCTACAACGTGGAGGTTTCCGCCGGGCAGTTCGGCGGGGCGCCGGCGGTGGAAGGCCAGCGGTTGAACGCTTCCATCGTCGTCCAGAATATGCTCAAGACACCTGAGGAGTTCGCCGCCGTCCCCATGCGCATCAATCTGGACGGTTCCACCGTGCGGATCCGGGATGTAGGCCGGACGGAACTGGGGACCGAGGTCTACGATATCCAGGTTTTTCACAATGGGAAACCTTCCGCGGGCCTCGCCATCCGGCAGGCCGCCGGCGCCAACGCCCTGGATACAGCCGACGCCGTCAAGGCGAAGCTGGCGGAGATGAGCCGGTACTTTCCCTCGGGGATGAAGGTCGTCTATCCCCATGACACCACCCCTTTTATCAGGGTGGCTATCGAAGAAGTGGTGAAGACCCTCTTTGCGGCAATTCTGCTGGTCTTTTTGATCATGTGGCTTTTCCTGGGGAACATCCGGGCCACCCTGATCCCGACGATCGCGGTGCCGGTGGTGATCCTGGGGACCTTCGCGATGCTGGGGCTATTCGGGTTTTCCATCAATATGCTGACCATGTTCGCCATGGTGCTAGCCATCGGCCTGCTGGTGGATGATGCCATCGTCGTGGTGGAGAACGTGGAACGGATCATGAGTGAGGAAGGTCTTTCGCCCCGGCAAGCCACGGCCAAGTCCATGGAACAGATCACCAGCGCCCTGATTGGCATCGGGCTGGTGCTCTCGGCGGTGTTCGGCCCCATGGCGTTCTTCCCCGGCTCCACCGGCGTCATCTATCGCCAGTTTTCCTTGACCAT
>JAOUFX010000247.1 GCA_029857975.1 Deltaproteobacteria bacterium
CGGGGAATGCTTGTTGGATTTGAGCGGGGGGCTTTGTCCTTTGTACTTTTGTCCCAAGGGCCTTTTGAATGGACCTTGCCAGGGGGCGGATCAGGGACGCTGTGAGGTAGATGCCAAGAAGGCATGTGGTTGGGAGTTGATTTATAATCGGTTGCAAAAGGAAGGGCGGTTGGAAGTTTTAAAGCATTATGCCGAACCGAAGGATCACAGTGAGATTTTACCTTTGATCCGGCTGCGGTCCGGCGTGGCGCTGGAGATGATGAAGGAGTAATGTTGACCTATTCCAACGCCTTCCTCATTCTGGAAAGCGATCCTGTCGAGGAGGGATGGCGGCTATAGGGAATTGCCACGCCCTTCGGGTTCGCGATGACAAGCAATAATAATCCAGGCATTGATTGGCCTAAAGGCCATGCGAAGGAGCCAGGGATGGTATTGCAGGATAAATTGCAGCGGGGAAGATTTGCGGTCACCTGTGAGGTGAACCCTCCCAAAGGGGTGGACGTTGCGGAACGGTTGCGGGAGGTAGAGATTTTAAGAGGACGGGTGGATGCTTTATCGGTCACGGACGGGAAAAGTTCGGTGATGGGCATGACCCCCTTAGCTTTTAGCCTTTTTATCAAGGAGAAAGGGTTTGAGCCGATATTGAATATAAGTTGTCGGGACCGGAACCGTATAGCCTTGCAGGCTGATCTTTTAGGGGCCGCTGCTTTGGGGATTCAGAATATCTTGGTGGTTACGGGCGATTATGCTTCGATGGGGGACCATCCCCAGGCCAAGCCGGTGTTTGATTTGGATTCTATCCAGCTTTTGCAGGCGATTCAGAATTTGAAGGATGGGCAGGATTTGGGAAAGAATGTCTTAAAGGGGCGGCCTGCTTTTTTGGTGGGGGCAACGGTAAGTCCGATTCCCGGTACGGAAGCGGCGCTGGAGTTGCAGCTGGTGAAGATGGAAAAAAAGATTGCCGCGGGAGCCAAGTTTTTCCAGACGCAGCCGGTTTTTGATCTGCGAGCTTTTGGTCGTTTTATGGCGCGGGCGGCCGGTTGGGGAGTCCCCATTTTAGCCAGTGTTCTTCCGTTAAAGTCAGTTTCGATGGCCAGGTTTTTAAATAAGAATATGCCGGGGGTTTTCATACCGGAGGATTTGATCGAGGAAATGGGGAGTGCCGGCGATAGGGTCAAAGCGTGTGTGGAAATGAGCGCCCGGATGATCCGGGAGCTCAAAGGAGTTTGTGGGGGCGTTCATTTAATCCCTGCGGGATGGGAAAAAACGGTGCCGGCGATATTAGAGGCAGCCAAGCTGTAAACGGAAGGGAAGATCCTCTTTGCCCATAGAATCTTTTATTAGGAGGGAGAAATCCATGGCGAAAATTTTAGTGGTCGATGATGAGCCCGATATGGTGGAAATGATCAAAGCAGCTTTGGAGAGTGCTTCCCACCAGGTTATTGCCGCTTACAACGGCCAAGAAGGAATCGAAAAGGCCAAGAAAGAGAAGCCCGATGCCATCATAATGGACATCATGATGCCCGTAAAAGATGGCTTCGTTGCCTGCAAGGAATTGAAGGAAGACCCTGCCTGTAAGGCCATCCCCATTCTCGTTCTCACGGCGGTCAGCGAACATTTTGCCAACACCCGCTATGCCAAAAGCATGGGGCTGGACCTGGATGCGGAAGATTACATTGATAAACCGATTGATCCCAAAGTGCTGGTGGCGCGCGTGAACAAACTGCTTAAAAAATAGGGCTTCAGACGGATCGCCATCACCGCTGAAAAGGGGCAAGCGGCCCTGGTCGTATGGCCAGGACGAAGAAGGAACGTAGGCTCCCTATCGAGAGGAGAAGGAATATTGACTGGGGATAAAAAAAAGGAATTTTCAGGCGCTTCCCCGGGTCTGGCGTCCTGGGGGAGCAGTCTGAATATCCAGGATTGTTATCAGTGCCAAAAATGCTCGGCCGGATGTCCCGTAGCCTTCGCCATGGACTATAAACCCAACCAGATCATGCAAATGGTATCTTTGGAAATGAGGGAGCGAGTCCTCTCTTGTAAAACGATCTGGGTTTGTGCCTCTTGCTATACTTGCAGCACTCGCTGCCCGAATGATATCGATATCGCCGGGGTCATGGACTGGCTGCGACAGAGTGCTCTCCGGGAAGGCATAACGCCGGCGGAGAAGGAGGTCTCTCTTTTCCACGCGGCCTTTCTTGATTCCATCCGCACGTACGGTCGAGTGCACGAATTATCCATGATGGCCCGCTATAAAATCAAAAGCGGAAAGTTATGGGATGACTTCAAACTGGGGTGGAAGATGTTTAACAAAGGAAAACTGAAGCTTCTGCCTTCGGGAATTAAAAGGAAAAAAGAAGTGAGCGAGCTTTTTGCGAGTTCATCAGATTTTGTTCGCAGGAAAAGGAATAGATCGTGAAGGTTTCTTATTATCCGGGCTGTGCTCTTCATGGCACAGCCTTAGAATACGAAGAATCCACGCAGGCCGTCAGTCAAATGCTCGGGGTGCAGCTTTGTGAGCTCCCCGATTGGAATTGCTGCGGGGCCAGCTCAGCCCATGCCACCGACGAATCTTTGGCTGGCAAGCTGGTTTCCCGCAACCTGAAGATTGCCCGAGAACAGGGGATGGATGTGGTGATCCCCTGCGCCGCATGCTACAGCCGGTTCAAAGCCGCGGGGAAAGAGGATCTCCTTAGCCATCAACCACCGGCTGAGAAACAAGATATTCGCATTCTAAGCCTCCTGGAATTTATGTCCTCCGCCGCCCTCTGGGATAAAATAAAGGCTTTGAAAAAACGTCCTTTATCCGGGCTGAAGGTGGTTTGCTACTACGGCTGCCTGTTGGTGCGCCCTCCGAAGGTGACCGGAGCAAAAAGTTATGAGAACCCGGAAGAGATGGACCGACTGATGAGCCTCTTAGGGGCAGAGTCGATTCCCTGGTCGTACAAGACCGATTGCTGCGGAGGCAGCCTGGTGCTTACCCGGACAGATATTGTCCGCCACTTGACCCAGAAACTTTTTGACAAAGCAATGGAAGCGGGCGCCGAGGCCATCGTTGTGGCTTGCCCCCTGTGCCAGTCCAATCTGGATACACGACAAGAAGAGATTTCCCGCGCGAGCGGGAAAAAGTATGATTTACCCGTTCTCTATTTCACCGAACTGGTAGGCTGGACCATAGGGCACCGAGATGCGGGCAAGTGGTTTAAAAAACATTTCGTCAACCCGATGAAACTTTTCACTTCCCACGGGTTGACTTAAGGATAGATAAGAATGGCTGAAAGAGAAGATCGTCCAACCAAAAAAATTTCCAAAACCGGAGCGGTGATGGTCGTAGGCGGCGGTGTGGGGGGAATGCAGGCCGCCTTGGATCTGGCCAATTCCGGCTTTAAAGTTTATTTAGTGGAAGAGAGCACGGCCATCGGGGGGCGAATGGCCCAACTGGATAAGACCTTTCCCACCAACGACTGCTCCATGTGTACGATCAGCCCCAAGCTGGTCGAAACCGGCCGCCATCTGAATATCGCCCTCATGACCGACACTGAAGTACTAAAGGTGGATGGCGAGGCTGGCGCCTTCACCGTAACCGTACGCCGCAAGCCCCGCTACATTGACGTGAGCAAGTGTACCGGCTGCAGCGAGTGTGCCCAGGTGTGCCCGGTGATCACCCTTAGTCGCTTTGACGAAGGAATGGCCCAGCAGCGAGCCGCTTACAAGCTCTACCCGCAAGCCGTGCCCAACGCCTTTGCGATTGAAAAGAAAGGCGTGTCACCGTGTCGCGATGCCTGCCCGGCGGGCCAGCGGGCCCAGGGCTACATCGCCCTCATCCGCGAAGGACGGTATGAAGACGCCATGCGGGTGATCAAAGAAGACAATCCTTTCCCCGGAATCTGCGGGCGGATTTGTAATCACCGGTGCGAAGATGCCTGTAACCGGGGCTTAGTGGATGAGCCGATTTCCATCGCCACCTTAAAGCGCTTCGTAACCGATCAGGTTTATTCCCAACCCTACCTTCCCCCCGACCCGCTTCCTTATCAATACGAAGAGCGGGTCGCCATTATCGGCGCCGGGCCTTGCGGATTAACGGCCGCCAAAGATCTGCGGCAACGAGGCTATCCCGTGACGATCTTTGAGGCCTTGCCGATCGCCGGCGGCATGTTAAGGGTGGGCGTTCCGGATTATCGTCTGCCTCCTCTGATTGTGGACCGGGAGGTCCGGGAGATCATCGATTTAGGTATTGACCTGCGACTCAACAGCCCGGTTACGGATTTGGACGCCGTACGGAATCAAGGGTTCAAAGCCGTTCTGATTGCCGTAGGCGCGCATGAAGGCCGGAAACTCCCCATTCCTGGCGCGGACCTTCCCGAGATTTTGATCAACACCCAATTTTTGCGGGACGTCAGCCTGATGAATCTCGGAATTCGGAATCACCCCCACCCCGACCCTCTCCCCTTTGAGGGGGAGGGCAAGGGTGGGGGGTTACAATCCACAATCCGCAATCGACATGTACTGGTGCTAGGCGGCGGCAACGTGGCTATGGATTGCGCCCGCACGGCGGTCCGCCTGGGCGCGGCCAAGGTTGAAATGGCCTGCCTGGAGAGTCGGGAGAAAATACCGGCTCATCCCGATGAGGTCCGGGAAGCTGAGGAGGAAGGCATCACCATTTATGACAGCCGATCTTTCAAGCGGATCCTGGATAAAGATGGGCACGTGGCCGGAGTGGAAGCGGTAAACGTGACCTTCATGGAATTTGACAGTGAAGGCCGGCTGACTCTGGAGACGCAAGAAGGAAGCGAGCATATCCTACCCTGCGAAGTTGTAATATTCGCCATAGGCCAGCGCGCCGGCTTAGCCTTTATCCCCGAAAGCGCGGGCGTGGGCATCACCCGGCAATCAACCATTGCCGTCAATCCCAACACTTTGGCCGCTACCCGTCCGGGGATTTTTGCCGCCGGCGATGCCACCACGGGAACAGCCTACGTAATCGAAGCCGTGGCCTCCGGGCACAAAGTAGCAGCCAGTATTCACAGGTATCTTCGGGGAGAAGAATTGGAGCCACCCCTTGCCCCCGAATTGCCCGTGGTGAAGATGACCAAGGAGGAAGGGCAAGAAAAAGTTGCCGCCGGCGAGATCCGGGTGGCCCCCCGGGTGGGCATGCCATCCCGCGAGCCCGAGCGGCGCTGCCGCTCCTTCGAGGAAGTGACCCTGGGGTACACGGAGGAAGCGGCCAAAGCCGAAGCCGCTCGCTGCCTAGCCTGCGGCATATGCTCGGAATGCCTCTGCTGCTATTACAAGTGCGGCCTATCCGCCATCAACCATGAGATGGTGGAACGGCAGGAAGAAGTCAGTGTAGGTTCGGTCATCCTGGCGCCGGGCTACGAAATATATAACGCCCGCCTGTCCCAAGAGTATGGACTGGGGCGCTATCCCAACGTGATGAATGCCCTCCAATTTGAACGTTTGCTTTCAGCGTCCGGGCCAACGATGGGCCACGTCAACCGGCCGTCGGACGGTAAAGTGCCGCGCAAGATCGCCTTTTTGCAATGTGTGGGGAGTCGGGACCAGAACCATCCATACTGTTCGGCGGTCTGTTGCATGTACGCCACCAAAGAAGCCATCATTGCCAAGGAACACGAAAAAGGGATTCAGCCAACG
>JAOUFX010000248.1 GCA_029857975.1 Deltaproteobacteria bacterium
TTTGACTTCCTCTTTGGGGGGGATTTGCGGACCGGGCGGGGGCACAGGAGTAACCTTGGGGATCGGTCGTGGCACAGGGGCTTCGACTTTCTCTTCCACCTTTTTGACAACTTCGGGGGTGACCGCTTTCTTGACGGTTGGAGGTTTTACTTCCTCCGGCGCGGCGGGCTCGGGTACAGAAGGAACCTCCTCTTCACGCTTTACCCGTCGGCGGATAATCGTAGGTTTGATCCGTTGCTCAACAACCCCTTCTTTACGGGAGAGGCTGATTTGATTTTTTACCCGTTCCACATCAGAGTCTTCGAGGGTACTATGGACGGTCTTTACAGGTAGCCCCATTTTTTCCAAGAGTTTGAGGAGATCTTTATTCTCCATTTTCAATTCTTTTGCCAACTCATGAATTCTAACTTTCGTCACCCTGCTTACCCCCTTCAATGACCCTGCGGATCCTCATTTTTTCTCACCGGTTTGATCGAAATGGGCCTTGGCCGCATCGATCATCTTCTCCGCTTTCTTCAAGCCTATGCCCTCGATCTTGGAAAGCTGTTCGGGGGTGGCCTGGCAAATATCCGCCACGGTTAAGTAGCCGGCGGCGTTGAGTAGTTGAGCCGTCTTTTCTCCAACGCCGGCTACGCGATCTACCCGATCCATCCCCCGCGAAGCAATTTGATCAAGATCGGGAACAACTCTCTCCGCCTTGGGTTCGCTGCGGATATCGATCTTCCAGTCGGTGAGTTTGGCCGCCAACCTGACGTTTTGCCCCCGCCGGCCGATCGCCAGAGAAAGCTGGTCATCCTCGACAACCACTTCCATAGATTTGGCGTCTTGGTGGATGATCACCTTAGAAATCTCCGCCGGGGCCAGCGCATTGCAAACGAAGCTTGCCGAGTCATCACTCCAGGGGATGATGTCGATCTTTTCTCCACGAAGCTCTTGGACCACCGCCTGCACCCTGGATCCTTTCATCCCCACGCAGGCTCCCACTGGATCCACATCGGAATCTTGAGAATAGACGGCAATTTTTGCCCGGCTTCCCGGTTCCCGGGCCGCATTGAGGATCTTCACGATGCCTTCCGAGACCTCGGGCACTTCCAGTTCGAAGAGCTTGGTTAAAAAGTTTGGATTGCTACGGGAAAGGATAATCTGGGGACCTTTGGGAGTCTTGCGCACATCTAGAACGTAGGCCCGGATGCGATCTCCTGGTTTATAGGTTTCGCGGGGAACCAACTCTTGCTGGGGAATCACGGCTTCTGCCCTTCCCAGGTTAACAATAATCGATCCTTTCTCAAAACGCTGGACGGTCCCGGAGATCACTTCTCCCTTGCGATCTTTGAAATCTTCAAAGATATTTTCGCGCTCGGCATCCTTAACCCGCTGGATGATCACCTGTTTGGCAGTCTGAGCGGCAATCCTTCCAAATTCCGCAATGTCAATCTTTGTGCCCAGGCTATCCCCGATTTCTACATCGGCATCCAGTTCTTTGGCCTCTTTCCATGAGATCTCCGCGGGAGGGTTTTTTACGTCTTTGACCACGGTCTTGAACTGGAAAAGTTCAAGCTCTCCTGCCTCTTCGTTATATTTGGCCTCGATCTCCTGCTTGGGACCATATTTCTTCCTGGCGGCCGCGAGCAACGCCTGCTCTAAGGCATCAATCAAGATCGTTTTGTCAATCCCTTTGTCCTTCCCCACCTGGTCGATGATGCGACTTAAGTCCGAAATCATTTCTTCATCCCCTTTGCTAAAATTCGATTTCCAGGTTGGCCTTGGCGATGCCCCGGAGAGGGATCTCCAAGATTCGTCCTTCGACTTGCAAGTAAACCGTCTCCCCCTCCAGACCTTGGAGGATTCCCTTGAAATTTTTCTGACCTTCTATGAGTTCAAATGTTTTGATTTTTGCCAGACGGTTTCGATATCTGTTGTAGTCTTCAGGCTTTTTTAGCGGTCGAGTGAGGCCGGGGGAAGATACCTCCAAAGTATAAGGGTTGTCAATCAGGTCCCGGACCTCCAGGATCGCACCGAGCTCACCACTTAACTCGGCGCAATCTTGCACGGTGATTCCTCCCTCGCGGTCGATATAGATCCGTAATACCCACCCCTGCGATTCTCTCTGATATTCCAGGTCGATCAATTCCACACCTTGTGACTGAAGGACAGGGTCGACAACCTGGCGTACTTCTTGAAGAAGATGATCAAATTTCACTACAAGCTTCCCTTTTTCCGCAAAAAAAAATGGGCCCGCGAGCCCACTTTCTTCAAGCAGAACTCTTGAAAAACGCCTCTTTTAGCTAACCGTAGGTCATGGCCTCTACTATTATAAATAATTTTTCTTCTTTGCCGTTGGAGCGGGCGACCAGATTCGAACTGGCGACGTCAAGCTTGGGAAGCTTGCATTCTACCCCTGAATTACGCCCGCTGGGCTAAAAGATTACTTATATATTAACCAAATAGCCTTGATCTGTCAATATTATTTAAAAATTTTAAGGCCTCCTCCCGGGTATGAACAAGGCCGGCGATCTCGGCCTCCCTCAGTTTAGCTAATAAGTTTCCTACTTCTTTACCCTGGGGTATTCCGAAGGCTTCCATAATCTCCCTTCCGCTGAGTAACGGCTTCTGGGTTTTAAGGGAAAAATCTTCATAATAATAATGCAAAAGTTTTTCGGCCACTTCTTTGATTCTGGCCAGATCATAGGGAAGATCCTCCGCCAGAGGCCAATGGAGGTCAAATTTTTTCGCAGCCAGTTTGTCGGCCAAGGCCAGGAGGCTTGCCGCGATCCCTTCCTGGCCTAAATCCCGGAGAAAGCGATATTGGGCGCGAGGAGTCACCTCCTTAGTTCTGGCCAGACTCAAGATCCGCATGTGTTGGCGGGTCAGCTCAGATAGGATGCGGATCGATTTTTTACTAAGCTTCATTCTCCGACCGATCAAGGCATTGATCTTCTGGCCTTGCTGGTCGTGGTCGAGGAAGCGGATGGATTGGGTATCCGGATCAAAACTGCGGGTACCCGGTTTGCCGGAATCGTGGACGAAGGCGGCAAACTTGAAGAGAGTTTTTCTGCCTATCCCTTCTTCGACCCTCTGAGCAAAATAATGTTCGAGGGAAATTGCCACGGCGGGATAAAGATCTTGGAGATGGGCCAGGATCCATTCCGCCGCCTGGACCGTCCTGAAGGCATGTTCCAGAAGGGGGAAGTCATGATAGGCTCCCTGGTCCAGGGTTTCCCACCCATGAATCTCCGGGAAAATTTTTTCCAGAAGCCCTGAATGGTAAAGGTCGCGGAGAAAGCGGTCGGCCTCTCTTTCAGCCAAAGCCGCAAAGAATTCGCTCCGAATCCTTTCTGCGGCCGAGCAAAGGATTTGATCTTTGTTCTTCTGGATCAACCGTAAGGTTGCGGGATCAAGCTGCAAACCGAGGGTGGAGGCAAAACGGAAGGCCCTGAGCATTCTCAACGGGTCCCGGCGCAGAGATTCTTCCGAGTTGGCCCGGAGGACCTTTTGGCGGAGGTCAGCAAGACCATTCATAGGATCCAGTAGATGGGGAGGCTCCGCCTGGAAGAAGTCCGGCAGCGCGATCGCCATGGAGTTAATGGTGAAATCTCTTTGCTGGAGGTCATCCATAATGTCCCGACCCAGCATCGTAGAAAAATCTAATTCGCTTCTCTTCTTTCTTTTTTTGAAAACCACTCGCCAGGTTCCTAAAGATTCATCCAGAGGGAAAACATGCCCTCCTGCTTCCATGGCCACTTCTTTGGCCAGGTCCCTGGTTTTTCCGGCAGTCACAAAATCAAAATCTTTATCGGAGGGTTTTTGGAGCAGAAGATCGCGGACCGCTCCTCCCACCAGATAAACTTTTTCCTTACGGTTTTGAGCCAGGCGGTTGACGACTTGCAGGATTTTAGATTTCTTAAGCAGGTTTTCTTCCCGGTTGGCCATTCCCTTCTTCCCTTATGGCAGGGTTTTTTAAATATAGCATAAAAAAGACAGCCTGAATAAACTCCCTCACTTCCCCTGGCAAAAAAAAATTAAATGGTGTGGCCCCGGGAAAGAAATGGCCATGGATTTGTATGTGACTTTCAGGGGGAAACATGGTAGATTCGTTAGGAGCGTTAGAATGTTCCAAACGTTAAGATCGTTTAGAACGTTAAGCGAAGTAAGGGAATGAACGACCCAACGGACTAACGGACTCAACGAACCTAACGATCCTAACGTCTTGAAAGGGAAGGAATTCAGGTGTTTGGTTTAGGTTTAACCGAGCTGGTAATCATTCTCGCCATTGTCTTATTATTTTTCGGGGGGCGAAAGATTCCCGAGATCAGCCGGGGGCTGGGGCGTTCCATCCGCAATTTCAAGAAGGGCCTGCATGAACCCGACGCCATAGACATCACGCCTGAAAAAGAAGAAACCCCTCCGGAAGAAAAACCCCCCCCAAAAAAATCATAATATTATTCATCCCGCCTCAAGCCTACTTATTTTTTTCTCCCCAATGATCTCAAAAAGGATTCTGACCGTCTTACCGCAAAGCCGGGCGCACTCCTGTTTCCCGCCCCGCTCGACCCACATCTTCCTCTCCTCCGGATTATCTAAATCGGCATGGATGATTTCCGGGCAAAACCGGCTGCCAAAAGCCTTTTCGAATTCATGATAAAAGCGCTTTACCGGTTGGAACGATTCCACCAGCGCTTCCTGGTTGCCTAAATTTTCTCCCTCGGCCCCGCAGAGCATCCCCAGGGATAAAATGCCCGCCTGGAGGGCCCCGCAGAGGGAACCAACCCTGCTACCCCCGGCCATCGGACCCACGGCCTTGATCATCAGGTCATCTACCTTGCCCATCCGCTCCTGCATGACCTGCAGGACAGTCTGGGATCATGCCCGTCTTTTGTCGCTGTTCAACAGATCGTAGGCCTCTTCTGCGGCCTCCTCTATCATTTTTTCCCATTCTTTCATTGGCGCTCCCTCCATGAAGGATAAAATCATTGCCCTGCATCGGGATTTTCTTATGCCTAAAAAAACTATTTACCACAGAGGGCCCAGAGAGAACTGAGATATCAAATAAGGTCATTTAAAATTATTCTCTGGGTTCTCTGTGGTTTATAAAAAGCGCTCGCTTTGATCTTCTTGCCAGCGAAGAATGCCTACCCTTCCCAGCCCATCCTATTAATACAGGATTAATACAGGAAAGCAAGGAAAACAACAAGGAAGAACCTAAGTTGGAGGAAAGGGTGAGCTATTTTTTAAAAAAATCTTTAAAAAAACTTGACAAAAAATCGCCAAAGTGTTATTCAAGGCGCCGATAGATGAGTAGCCGTTCATTCGCTCGTAGCCCTCTGGATGAAAGACAGCCTTAAACGTTTTCAAATTGAAAAGATTAGCGAAAAGGGAAGGGGAGAAGAAGAAACCTTCATTATCGCTGAGAGTCCCATAACTCTTTTCCTCAACGGTAAGGAAGTGGTTACCCTTTTGGCGACTCCTGAGAATCTGAAAGAGTTGGCCGTCGGCTTTCTGCTTTCGGAGGGCTGGCTGCGAGAAGATAAGCCTGTTGAAAAAATCGAAGTGGATCCGGAGGGAGTCGTTCGGGTGCAGGTGAAGTACCGAAACATCCTGACGGAGAAACTTTTCTTGAGGCGAACGATCACGTCCGGGTGTGGT
>JAOUFX010000249.1 GCA_029857975.1 Deltaproteobacteria bacterium
CGTCGCCATTTCAACCTGAGTGTGAAACCGTTACATCTTTTAAAAGTTCGGCAGGCGATGGCCTATGCCCTGGACCGTAAGGAGTTTGTAGCCGTTTACGGCCCCATGATCTCAGATCCCCTTTATTCTCCCATACCGGTAAAACAAATGGCCAGCGGGCTCACCAAAGAAGAGATTGCCGCAAAGAATTTCCTGTACGAATTTGACCCGGCCAGGGCGAAAAAACTGTTAGCCGAAGCTGGTTATCCTAAAGGTTTCTCCCTGGAGGTCTTTACCTCCCAGAGTGATACTTACAAGAGAGCCTATGAATTAATGCAGGCCCAACTCAGGAAGGTAGGCATCAATCTAAACCTGTCGGTGGTTGACCATGCCACGTATCATGCCAGGATTCGGCAGAATTTAAATCCCATCGCCGTTTATTCCACTGGATTCAGACCAAATGCAGATGTTATCCTTACTCAATTCTTTCATTCCGCTTCGGTTGTGGTGACCGGGAAAAAACCCAACGCGAATTTTTCCCATTTCGGCGCCGTTGACGCGGATGGGGACGGGGTCATCGATAGCATCGATACTTTCATTGAAAAAGGGCAGCTGGAGAAAGATCCGCGTAAACAGGTTGAACTCTGGAAGGAAGCTCAAAGAAAGATCCTTCATTATATGGTCGCTTTTCCCATTATTGACTTGGGATATCTCTTTGCCCGGCAGCCCTATGTGGACTGGGGCTATAAGATGATAACCATCGTTGATGGACCCAAAGCGACAGAAAAAACCCAAATTGTGAAAAAATAACCTTCGGTCTCCTGGCGCGTTCGCATTCTCGGGGCGGGGCGTTGACCCCGCCCACATCCCAAGGAACGCCACTCCTCTTGGGAAACCCAGCGATCGGTTCACCCCTGGCCCGAGCCATGGATCACCGCGCATGACTTCGTGTAGGATCCCATTGCTAGGCGATGAAAAGAGGAAAATCGGGTGGGGAAATACATCATCAGAAGAATTTTAATTTCCATACCGATCCTGTTAGTGGTGGTGACGATCATATTTTTCTTGGTCCGGGCCATGCCGGGAGGTCCGGCCATGGCCGTACTCGGGGACTATGCCTCGAAGGAGGCTGTGGAAGCCTTGCAGGAAGAGATGGGTTTAAACATCCCTCTGTGGAAGCAATATCTGCGCTTCCTGGGGAACCTATTGCGGGGGGATCTGGGAAAATCACTGATCAATGGCTTGCCCATTGCTCCCCAGGTAATCCAAGTTTTGCCATATACCTTACAGCTCACCGTAAGCGGCATTTTATTCGGGGTCATTTTAGGCATACCCCTGGGGATCTTCACAGCCTTAAAAAGAAATGGGTTCTTTGATTACCTCGGCCGGACCTTTTCCCTGGCGGGCATTTCCTTGCCCTCTTTTTTTCTGGGGATTCTTCTGATGCTGTTTTTATCCGTTAAGCTGAATCTATTCCCGGTAATGGGCGGGGGGGATATCCGTAACCTTTACGAGACCCTCCGCCATCTTGTGCTCCCCGGCCTCACCCTGGGGCTGATGATGACCGCTTATATCACCCGGACCGCGCGCTCTTCCTTATTGAATGTTCTCGGCGAAGATTACGTAAGGACAGCAAGAGCGAAAGGCCTGGCGGAAAGAATCGTAATTTATGGCCATGCTCTTAAGAATTCCCTCATTCCGGTCGTATCCCTGATCGGAGTCTATGCCATTGTGTTGATCGGTAACTCGGTTTTGGTGGAAATCGTCTTTTCCCGGCCCGGCTTAGGAAAAATGATGGTGGGAGCAATCAATCAACGTGATTATATCACGCTCCAATCGGTGATGGTAATATACGCGAGCCTCGTAGTGTTGATCAACCTCCTGACCGATCTTTTTTATGGCTTCATCGATCCGCGCATTCGGTATGAGTGATGGTTGAGAGAAAGAAACTTTGGAGGACCTTCAAGAAAAATATGACCGCCGTCATTGGGGCGATGATTGCGGTTCTGGCCGTAATGACGGCCATCCTGGCTCCCTGGATTTCTCCCTACGATCCCTTGGAACAGGATGTGTTTCATCGCCTTACGCCGCCGGAACGGTCTCATCTCCTGGGTACGGACGAATACGGAAGGGATGTGCTTTCCCGGGTCATCTGGGGGACGCAGATTTCATTGGCCGTTGGGTTTTTCTCCGTCCTGCTGGCCATGTTCATCGGCACGGCTATGGGCATGATTGCCGCCTATATAGGGGAAATGCGCGGGATGATGATCATGCGCCTGGTTGATGTCCTGTTGTCTTTTCCCACTTTAATTACCGGAATCATGGTGGTAGCCGTCTTAGGCTCAGGACTGACCAAGTTAATTGTCACGATCGGAATCGTTTTTACTCCCCGTTTTGCCCGTTTAGCGTATGGACCTACCCTGGCCGTCAGAGAAGCAGAATATGTCGATGCTGCCAGAGTGATCGGGACCGGCGGTTTTGAAATCATTACTCGCCATCTGCTGCCCAATATTTTTGGTGACGTACTCGTGGCGGGCACTCTCTGGGTAGGCACGGCAATTATGATCGAGGCCGGCCTCAGTTTCATCGGCCTCGGGGTTTCCCCCCCGACCCCGACATGGGGAAATATGATCAAAAGCGGGATTGATCAATTAACCAATGCCCCCTGGTTATCGCTTTTCCCCGGCTTGGCGATCCTGATCACCGTACTTTCTTTTAACATGATTGGAGATGGGCTGAGGGATATTACGGATCCAAAATTAAGAGCGTAGGCCTGCCTTGACCAGTTGAAAAAAATTGGGCCTGGCAAAGGAATAAAGGAAGGAACGAATCCATTTGAACCAAATGTTGCCCTCCGCCAAATTGAAGCACCATTATCTTTTGGAAATAAAGAACCTAAAGACCTTTTTTTTCCTACCCGAAGGAGTAGTCAAGGCGGTCGATGACATTTCTTTTTACATGGACAGCGGTGAGTGTATTGGCATTGTGGGAGAATCCGGTTGCGGGAAGAGTGTGACCGCCTTATCCATTCTCGGTCTTATCCCTTTTCCTCCCGGGCGCATTGTAGACGGAGAAATATTATTCCAGGGTGAGAATTTAAGAAAATTAACGCCTGCCGGGCTCAGAAGCATCCGGGGAAATAAAATTGCCATGATTTTCCAGGAGCCGATGACCAGCCTCAACCCCGTTTATACTCTCGGAAAGCAGATTGCTGAAGTTTATACCGCACATGAGGGTTTGTCCAACAAAGAGGCCATGGCCAGAGCTGAAGAAATGTTAGACAAGCTTCAAATCCCCCTCCCGTCCAAGAGAATTCACGAATATCCCCACAACCTTTCGGGCGGAATGAGGCAGCGTGTTATGATTGCCATGGCGTTGGCCTGCAATCCAGAATTGATCCTGGCCGATGAACCCACGACGGCGCTGGATGTGACGATTCAAGCCCAGATCCTTGAACGAATGATGGAACTTCAAGAATCGTTGCAGACTTCCGTTATTCTGATCACGCACAACCTGGGCATCGTCGCTGAATTTGCCCGGCGAGTCATCGTGATGTATGCGGGGAAAATCGTTGAAGAGGCGCCCGTTATCCCCCTTTTCGAGGAACCCCTCCACCCTTATACCAAGGGCCTTCTCCATTCGATCCCCAAACTGGGAAGAAAAGCTATTGAGGGCAAGCAAAGACTGGCCGAAATTCCCGGAATGGTTCCCAGTTTGAACAATTTACCGGAAGGATGTCATTTTCATCCCCGCTGTTCCCAGGCCAGGGGAATTTGCCGGAATGAGGAACCGGGACTCTTGCCCATTCAGGCCGGCCATCAGGTTGCCTGTTGGGCAGTAATGGAAGGCTGGGAATGAAATGGAGAAGGAATTTGTGCCAACGGCAGAGCATCTATTAGAGATCCGCGCCCTCAAGAAGTATTATCCCATAAAAAAGGGGGTATTCCGCAGGATCGTTGGTTGGGTTCAAGCCGTGGATGGAGTTAATCTTTACGTAGACCAGGGAGAAGCTTTGGGACTCGTTGGAGAATCCGGGTGCGGGAAATCAACAATTGGGAAATGTGTTCTCAAACTGGTGGAGCCAACGGCGGGGACAATCATTTTCGCCGGCCAAGATCTGGGCACCGTTGGGCCCCATAAAATTAAAAGTTATCGGAAAAAAGTTCAGGCCATATTCCAAGATCCGTACTCCTCACTGAACCCGAGAATGTCGGTGGAAGACATCGTGGGCGAGCCTTTGAGAGTCCATTCGTTATATCCACCCTCTGAGCGCAGGTCCAAGGTGGAGGATCTTCTCCAAAAAGTTGGGTTGGGGCCGGAATACATGTCCCGTTATCCCCATGAGTTTTCCGGAGGACAGAGGCAGCGCATCGGCATCGCTCGGGCCCTTGCCTTGCAGCCCGAGGTCATCATTTGTGACGAACCGGTATCGGCTTTGGACGTAAGCGTCCAGGCTCAGGTCATTAATCTCCTCGACGATTTGAAAGAAGAGTTCCAATTGAGTTATCTTTTTATCGCTCATGACCTGAGTGTCGTTGAACATGTTTCCGACCGGATCGCCGTGATGTATCTTGGTAAAATTGTCGAGGTGGCCGGGTACTCCGAACTTTATTCGCAGCCATTGCATCCCTATTCCCAAGCATTATTAAGGGCCATTCCTTTGCCTGACCCCAGGCACAAGAAAAAAAGGACCCTTTTGCACGGTGAGGTCCCCAACCCCATTAATCCTCCCTCGGGATGCAGGTTCCATCCCCGTTGCCCAGTCAAAGAAGCCATCTGCTCCCAGGAGGAACCTGAATTACGGTTGGTCGGCGGCAAGCACTGGGTCGCTTGCCATTTGATTTGAAAGCTACTCTGGATTTGGCTCCTAAGAGAAAGCGCTTTCCTTTTACCCCTCTTCCTGTATTGAATCAAAGCCTTTGGCAAAAGCCTGTAGATTATCCGCAAGATGTACCCCCGGAAAGCTCTCCCGGATGATTTCTTCAAAAGCCTTCCGCTCCAAAGGAACAAGGTGGGTGCCGGCCAGAGCGCCGACCATGATGATGTTGGTAAAGATGGGTGAGCCGTAAGAGAGGGCGATCTCGGTGGCGTCGACGAACCAGGCTTTCCGGGTCAATTCATAAATGGTCTGCTTTATTTTCTCCAAGGAAGGATACTCCGCTTCGCCCACGGTTACAGCCGTGGGGTAGATGGGGCGGGAATTCACCACGGCGGCCACCCCCGGGTTCCCGTACTGGCCGATCACCCGCAAGGCTTCTACCGGTTCCAGGGCGACGACGATGTCGGCCTGCCCTTCAGGAATGAGAGGGCTGTGCTGGGATTCTTTGGATATGCGCAGGTGGCTCATTACTGCTCCCCCCCGCTGGGAAGCCCCATAGGTTTCGCCGATGGTCACATAAAAATTTTCCCTGACCAGGGCGCGGCCGATTAGCTGGGAAGCCAGGACGTTGCCCTGGCCGCCTACTCCGGTGATGATCAGATTTAAAGGATCCTTGGAAAGGTTCATCTCAATTTTCCTCTCTGATAATGGCTGATGGGGGGCAGATATCCGCACAGACCCCGCAGCCGGTGCAGATGGCTTCGTCGATCTGGGACTTTCCTTTTTCCTTGTTCCAGATCAACCCCGGGCACTTGAAAATGCGGGTGCACAGCCGGGCGCAGCC
>JAOUFX010000250.1 GCA_029857975.1 Deltaproteobacteria bacterium
TTTATAACACAGGATTGCAGCTTTTCAATCTTATTTTTCCCAAGAAAATTGGAAGCCGTATTCAAAGTTTAAAAAACGAAGGAACCCCTTGCCGGGGCGATCCCCAATATCCAGAACAGGCCGGCGTTAAAACGTTTCTGTCTCTGAAAATCATACTGGAAGGGATGTTATAGTTGAGGGGTCGTATGAAACTCATTTAAGGGAGGTAACCGAAAAAGGAATAAGATAACAGCGGAAAACAAAAAGGGAGGACCGAGCAGACTCTATATCCCTTTTCGCCCCGCGTTGCTTTTCATCCGATTTTTATGCGCATCTGTTTCCAAATGACAGCGCTTATATTTCTTTCCGCTGCCGCACCAGCAGGACTCATTGCGACCCAGATCTTCTTTTTTTCTTTCGGTTTGTTTGTTGTTGAAAAAACGTTCCAGTATTTTCATCTTGTTATTGAGCATCTCCCACGTTCATTCTGCGATTGGCAGCACGCAGTCGGTTTAATATCGCCGACCGCCTCCGCCCCGGCTTCCCCTGAACCCGCCGCCCCCGCCACCGCGGTTGCTGCCGTGTCTCGGGCCTCCCTGATCCTTTTTGGGACGGGCTTCATTGACGGTGATGGTGTTTCCAAGAAGGCTGCCGCCATTGAATTTTTGAATGGCATCTTGAGCTTCCTTTTCAGTTTCCATCTCTACAAAACCGAACCCTCTATTCAGCCCGGTGTACTTATCCTTGATGAGGGTAACGGATACGACCTTTCCT
This sequence comes from Deltaproteobacteria bacterium, assembly GCA_029857975.1. The sequence continues at coordinate 754 of JAOUFX010000250.1, forward strand.
ACTTCGGAAAAATTGGCTTTCAGGTCTTCTTCCGTGACTTCAATGGACAGATTTCCCACGTATAGGTTCTTATTCACATCAACCTCCCTTGGTTTTTCCTTCCCCACCCCTCATTCAATGAGGATAGGTTGAACTGAAAATTTTCCGTAATGCTGCAGAATGCACCGGAGAGGGCCCGGATCGATCCCCATAAAAAAGCCGCGAAAGCTTTCAAGAGCTTCACGGCTTTTTTATTCCAACCCTAAACTCTTTACGCCTCGATGTAATCAAGATTAAGATTTTTTCGTAAAAATGTCAAGGGATATTTCTAACTTATGTTGAATTCTTCCCTATTCTGCTCCATTTCTCTCTCCCTCACTGGGGAGGGAGAGGGTGGGGGGTCATTTGAGGCTGAATCCGCCATCCACCAGGAGCAATTGTCCAGAGGGGGACGTCGTGCAGAAATTGCATAGTATGAACTGCAAACGTTCTGCACGAACATCCCTGAATCTCGTCCCCGAATCTCCCGGAGAAAATCGAGGCTCAGAACCGGGGCTCCTCCAGTGACAGATCGATCGGGTCGGTGTACAGCATCGTCTCGCTCCGGGGAGCAAAGGTATTATTAAGGTATGTGTTCCAGAAAAATGCGACCCTCCTGTAACCCTTGGGCTACGGAATATGCGAACCAAGTGGCAGGCTATAGCTTGAGGACTTTCGGAAGGATCAGAGTAAACCACGGAAAAAGTACAACGATCAAGAGCCCGAGGCAGAGGAAGACCACGTATGGCAGCATGGGGCGGAGGGTGCGGTCTATGCTGATCTTGGCGATCCCGCAACAGATGAAAAGTCCCACACCGATGGGGGGCAGGAAGAGGCCAATGCCGACTGCGGCAGTGATGACGATGGAATAGTGGACCAAATCGATGCCGAACTGCTTTACGACGGGCAGGAAAGTCGGCAGAAGGATTACTACCGCGGCGGGCCCTTCAATCACGGCCCCGAGGAAAATGAATAGCAACGCGGAAAAAACCAGAAAGGCCGTCGGACCCGCAGACAATGATCTCAGCATCTCCGCGAGAAACGCCGGAACTTGCGCCACCGCCAGAATCCAGGCCACCACTGCCGCCGTCCCGAGAAGAAAGCAAACACTCGCCGTAATCACGGCACTCTGGATGAGGATTCCCGGGAGGGCCGACCAGGAAATCTCGCGATAGATGAACAGGCCGACGATGGCAGCATACAAGACGGCAACGGCCGCCGCCTCCGTAGGGGTGAAGACACCACCAAGGATTCCACCGAAAATGATGATCGGCAGCCCCATGGGGATCAGGGCATCGATGGAAGCCCGGCCAAGCTCGCGGATGCTTGGCGTTTGTGAAGCCACCATTCCGCTCTTCCGCGCCTTTACGTAGATGTACGCCATAATGGCGACGGCAAGGACAAGTGCGGGGACGAATCCCCCTGCAAAGAGCGCGGCCACCGATACATCGGCGATGGCACCGATGATGATCATCAAGATGCATGGGGGCACCAGGATTCCCATGGCCGAGGCCGACGCCACTACGCTTACCGCCTCCTCCGGTTTGTACCCGGCTTGCGTCAAAGGGGGAAGCATCGTGGCGCCTATGGCAGAGACGTCCGCAATGGTGGACCCGGAGATGCCCGAGAAGATATACTCGGCAATCACTACGGCCATGGCGAGCCCACCCCGGATCCAGCCGACCAGAGCCTGAGCGAACCGGACCAGGCGGACAGCAATGCCGCCGGTTTCCATCAGGGCGCCCGCCAAAACGAACAGTGGAATCGCCAGGAGGACGAAGGAATCTGCGGTGAGGAAGATCTGCTGGATGATAATCGCGAGAGGATACTCGCCGCTCCACCACAGCCCCAGAAAACCGGCCATACCTACCGCGAACGCCACGGGTACTGCCAAGATCAGCAAAATCACGAAGGCAGCGATGGTGATAGTAATCATGGGATTAGACCTCGGATGGCGCGCCAAAGCGGACCAAGGCTGTAGAGGATCATCAGGGCTCCTCCGATCGGGATGGCGACATAGATCCACATCTTCGACAGCCCCATGACTGGGGTCTGCTGGAGCCTTCCAAGCTCGAGAAATACCAAGCCTTGCTGGATGAGGACACCCGCGAACATTATCACTACAGCGGGAGGAGGATAACAGTGGCCTGACGGAGTCGGGGGGACAGGCGATCCACTACGATAAGGAGGCGGAAGTGGGCCTGGCGCTTCACGCCCACCGCCGCCCCCAGGAAGGTCAGCCAGACAAAGCAACTCCGCGCAATCTCGTCGTACCAGGTAAATGTCCTGACCAATACATACCGGGAGAAAACGCCGAGAAGCAGGTCCATGGAGAGAACGACCATCAGGACCATGCAGACCCACTCCACGGAGTTCGATAAGATCCGCTTCAGCATGGGCTTACCTCGCCGCCTTCACGGCCGACATGAACCGATCCATGTACTCCTTCCCCACCTTTGCTGCAACCAAGTCATACACGGGCCCCATTCGATCCTGGAACGCCTGCAGGTTTTTCACTTCGTTGACCTGCACCCCGGCCTTCTTGATGACCAGAAGATCGGCCTCCTCTTTCTCAACCTCGGCCGTTCTGTCTCTGGCGCACGTCGCCCGGAAGCTCTCGTCCACCGCTTGCCGGAGTTCGGGCGGCAGGGCCCGGTACTTCTTGAGGTTCATGAACCAAGAAATGGGGGGGTAGGTGTGCCGGGTGAGTGAAACGTACTTCGTCACCTCGGTGTACTTGCCGGAGACGATGCTGAACGTCGGAGACTCCATCCCATCCACCGTCCCCTGCTTCATCGCCAGGTACACTTCGCCCCAAGGCATGGGCACCGGATTGGCGCCGAGTTGCTTCATCATCCCGATATAGATCGGTGACTCCTGCACGCGGATGGTTTGCCCCTTCATATCTTCCGGGGTGTAAATGGGTCTTTTGTTCGACTGCATGTGCCTGAAACCCCAGCCGCCACCAAAGCCGAAGCCCTTGACGCCTCTGGCCTCCATCTTTTTGAGGAGTTCCTGACCGATCGGCCCGTCCATGACCTTCCAAACCTGTCCCCGGCTGAACCAGAGGAACGGGAGGTCAAGGGGGAGGTAGCGCGGCTCGAACATGCCGCCGAGGGGAGCGCTGCCGACCGGCGCCACATCGATCGTTCCCATTTGAACGCCCTCGAACGTAGCGGCCTCCCCCCTGGCGAGCTGGTTGTTATTGTAGACCTCGACCTTGATTCTTCCCTTTGACTTTTCTCCCAGCACCTTGGCGAACTCATAGGCGGCGGTGTTCCGAGGGCAATCACCGGGGTTTACTGTCCCGAGCTTCATGACGATAGGTGTTTGCGCTGCAGCCTCCAGCCCAAAGAAGCAGGCCACAACCGTTACCCAAACCATTACGATGCCTCGGCGGCAGAAGCGATTAAGAGTGCGACTCATTTTCGTCCTCCTTTCTTTGTTGTGGGTCTTGTGTTTCGGTGAGGATAAAAAAAACTAAAATACTCCTCCCTTATTGCTCCAGTTGACCGGCCTTCTACTTGAGGCTGAAGCCTCCATCCACCAGGAGGACTTGCCCGGTAATAAAATTGGCATCGTCAGAGGCCAGAAACAGAATCGCCTTGGCGATATCATCGGGCTGAGCCATCCGCTTGAGGTAGGCCCCTTCGATCATATTTTTCTTGACCGCCTCGGGCAGAGATGCGGTCATTTCGGTCAAGGTGTGCCCGGGGGCTACGGTATTCACGTTGATATGCGGGGCCAGTTCCTTGGCCATAGTCTTGGTCAGATTGATAACGGCCCCCTTCGAGGCGCTGTAGTCCATGATCCCTTCCCGTCCGCAGTGGTCGATGCCCCGAATGGAAGAGATGTTAATAATCTTCCCCGACTTGTGGGCCAGCATGTGCTTGGCCGCCGCCTGAGCGCAGAGAAAGACGCCGATGAGATTGACTTCCAACGTTTTTATCCAGTCCTCGACGGTTTTTTCCAGGAAGGGACGGGAGATGGCAATCCCCGCGTTGTTGACCAGGATATCGATCCGGCCGAATTCTTTTACGAAGGCCTCGGTAAAGCGGATGACCTGATCCTTTTTGGAGACGTCGCCCGAAAAGGCTTTCAAGGTATATCCTTTCGCTTGAGCGGTCTCCATAGCCTTTTGGGCATGGGCTTCGTTTATTTCAACGATTCCCACCTTGGCCCCTTCAGAGAGCATCAGCAAGGCCGTGGTCAAACCGATGCCTCTTCCCCCTCCGGTGATCAGGGTGGCCTTATCCTTCAGTCGCATGGAATAGATCCTCCTTTCTGTCGTAAAAATAAGTAAACCGAAACTTCGCACCGCCTCAGCGGATCGGCATCAATCGGCATCAAGAGGTTGGGAATGTCCGCTACTTTTCATAATCCAGGGACACAATGGTCTCGGCCACGCTCCGCATGTGGATCCCGACTTGCACATGATGTGGATGAACCTGGTAGGCTTGCATGTCGGCCAGGGAATCGAAGGTGGCCAACAGGGCGAGGTCGAAGGAGCGTTCAGCGCGTACAATATCTGCGACCACTTCCAGCGAACGCAGTTGTGGCACCCGGCCGGCCAGCTCCATGAGCTTCTCCCGGGCTTTAGTAACTTCTTCTGGTCGCCGGTCTTTCAGCTTAAACAATACAATGTGCATTATCATGTTGCCCCCCCTTTTTGGGCTATTATAGTTTATTCCAATTTGCCGGTCAATCTGCATTCGTTTCCGGCAGAAGTCTTCCGGGCACATTCGGCCCTCCCCCAACTCGGCGGCGATGAATCAACCCTCCTTTCTTTCGTTTCTCCCTCTCCCCAGCACCTTCTTGGCGATCCGACCCCCTGGACCTCAGCCCTTGACTCCACCCCCCCCCCCCCCCC
>JAOUFX010000251.1 GCA_029857975.1 Deltaproteobacteria bacterium
GGCGGGAGTGTGTTTTTTTCACCCTCCCGCCCGGTTCCGGCGCTGGAGAATCATCCCGGGCCCGGGGTTCAGGGCGCTTCGCTTGGCATCATGAGGCACTGGTTGTTTCGTGGATTGGGCGGGAAAAGGCATCCCGCCTCATTCTGCGGAGACCCGGCTGGAAACCTGGGGAATGGTTTCCTCCCGGCCGATGCTGCCCGCGCTCATCGCCCCGAATCCCGGGCCACGAATAGGGATTCTGTAAAAGTGAAGGTGGGCAAGCAGGCCGACATAATTGACAGGAATAATTATTTTTGATAATCTCAAATCCTGGAAAAGCCAGGGCGAATTGAATACCCAGGCGCTTTTTATGATGTTCCCTGGCGAGGGAACGAACGGAAGATAATTTTTTTGGGGAAGGATTGTTTATGGCAGGTCCGTTGAAGGGAATAAGAGTTCTGGATATGACCTGGGCTTTGGCCGGGCCATATTGCACCATGGTTCTTTGTGATTTAGGGGCGGAGGTCATCAAGGTGGAAAGCCCGGAGGGGGGGGACCCCTCGCGGAAGAGCATTCCGTTTATCGAGGGGGTGAGCGCTTATTTCCTCAGCGTCAACCGGGGTAAGAAGAGCGTCGCCGTTAACCTGCGGCACCCCCAAGGCAAGGAGATCGTTTTAGCTCTGGCGAATAAAGCGGATGTCTTGGTGGAAAATTTCCGGCCGGGGGTTATGGATCGCCTGGGATTGGGGTATGGCGCGCTGCGGCCAACCAACCCGAGGATTATTTATGCGGCCTGCTCGGGCTTTGGGCAAAAAGGGCCTTACGCTCATCGACCAGCTTACGACGTGGTTGTGCAGGGCATGGGGGGAACGCTTTCCATTACGGGTGAAGCCGGAGGCCCTCCGACCCGTGTAGGCTTTTCCATCGGGGATATCGGCGGGGGAATTTTTACCGCTCTGGGCGTTCTGGCCGCCTTGCACGAACGCGAAACGAGCGGACAAGGGCAAATGGTTGACATCTCCATGCTGGACGGCCAAATGGCCCTCTTAGAAAATGCCTTTGCCCGCTTTTTCGCTACCGGCGAAGTTCCCCAGCGCATCGGTACCCGCCATCCGTTACGTACCCCTTTCCAAGCCTTTCCCACGCAGGACGGCCATATCGTTTTGGCCGCGAGCGAGGAGCGCTTTTGGCAGAGGTTGTGCCAGGTTATCAATCGCCCGGACTTGCCGAGGGATGAACGTTTCAAAGATAATCCTTCCCGGACCCGAAATCATGATCAGTTGGAACCGATTCTGAAGGAGATCACGCGGACCAAGAAGACTGCCGAGTGGGTAGCCCTGATGGATAAGAACGATATCCCTTGCGGACCCGTAAACTCCATAGACCAGATGGCTAATGATCCGCATACTGCTGCGCGAGAGATGATCACCGAGGTGGAGCATTCAAAGGCGGGGAGGTTGAAGGTAATCAACAGTCCTCTGAAGCTGTCGAGGACCCCGGTTAAGATCGAAAGAGCCTCCCCTGAATTGGGCGAGCATACCGAAGAGGTCCTGCAAAACCTTTTGGGCCTCAGCCAGGAGAAGATTACAGAATTGAGGTCATTGAAGGCGATTTAATTATCCGTTGTTATCTGCGCAAATCTGCGTCCTATAAATTTATTATTTTTTCCGCTGGAACAACGCCTGGAGGCTGCCGTAAATGCCTTTGGGAAGGAAGATGATAAGAAGGACGAGAGCCAGCCCGTAGATGATTTGTGAAAAGCCTACAAAAGTGCTGCCGTAAACGACCCGGAAATATTCCTCTAAGGAAACGATCAAAAGCGTGCCCACCGTGGGGCCCCAGAGGCTGAACATTCCCCCCAGAATGGCTTTGAAAGCGATCTCCAAAGAAGGCGGGACCCCGGAGAGGGTGTGAGGGTTGAGGTAGGTGATGTACTGGGCGTAAAGCACGGCTCCGATGGCCGTCGTGAAGGCGCTGATCATGGTAATGATCATCTTATAACGGATAATCCCCACGCCCAGAGTAGAAGCAGCGATTTCATCTTCCCCGATGGCCCGCATCGCTTTTTGCATTGGACTCCGATCGATCCATTTCCAGACTAAAAGGGCCAGGATTAAAAAGGCGAAGGAGCCGTAGTAGAAATGGATCTTTTCCTCGGATTGAAAGGCGATCAGAGAGGTGCCCATGGATTTCAGGGTGAAGCCCAGAGATCCGCCTGTGATATCCCGGAAGGCGATGAGGGTCAAAGCGACCACTTCTCCCAAGGCCAGGGTTACCAAGGCGAAATAGTCGCCGATGACTCCAAAACGAAAGCAGGCATAGCCGATGAGCATGGCCAGAAGGACCGCTGCCAGACCTCCCAGGAGCATGCCGATCCACGGCGAAAGTCCGTAAGCATTGAAGAGCAGGCCGGTGGTATACGCTCCCAGTCCGAGGAAGGCTCCATGGCCCAAGGAAATCAAGCCAAACCGCCCCATGTAAGACCAGGCCGTGGTGATAAAAGACCAGATGAAGATCAGCGTCCCGATATGGATGAGGTAGGGGGATTGGACTAAGTGAGGAAAAACCACAACGAAGGCGGTAAGGATGATCAAAAGCAGCGCAGTGCGCAAAAGAAAAACCTCCTACTTGGATACCTTGATCCCTAAAAGTCCCTGCGGCCTGACCAGGATCACGGCAATAAAAATAACTAAGGCAAGGATGTCGGCGATTTCCGTAGAGGTCAGGACCGCGGAGACGGACGTGACGACCCCGATGATGAAGGCGCCGATAAACCCTCCCAGCATATTGCCCATCCCGCCCAGGACGACGATGATAAACGCCATCAAAGTGAAACTACCGCCGAAGTGGGGGTGGACGGCATAGATCGGGGAGAAGAAGGCGGCGATGACGCCGGTCAGCAGACCACCAATGGCCATGGTGGTGTAATAGATCGCCCGGGGGTTAATCCCCATCAGCCGGGCGCTGTCCAGGTCCTGGGCTATGGAACGGATAGCCAGACCAAGATAGGTTCGGTTTAAAAATAAGTATAACCCTAATAGAGTTAAAAGGGCCCCAAAGAAAGCAATGAGGTTGGAGGTCCTGATATAAACATTTCCGAAATGGATCAGTGGGAGCTGAATATTAATACCCCTCAGGTCTGCGCCCCAGACCACCTGGGCCATGTTCTCGATAACGATGGTCAGGCCGGCAAGGGCCAAGAGCTGAGTTAAGGGATTGGCCTTGGCTTTGAGGAGCGGGTTGATGACCAAACTCTGTAAAAGGACGCCTACGATTCCCATGACCGGTAGAGCGATGATGCAGGCCAGAATCACCGGCATTTTCATCAAAACGGCCAGGGTATACACCACGTACATCCCGAGCATGACGCACTGGCCGTAAGCCAGGTGAATGATTTTGACCACCCCGAAAATCAAGTTCATGCCGAAGGCCAGAAGGGCCAGGACTCCTCCGAGGAGAATCCCGTTCATGATCGCGTTGAGGAGAAGTTCAGTCATGGGTTACAATCCAATGTAAGCCTTTTTGATGTACGGGTCTTCCAAGAATGATTGCCGAGTTCCCTCTTTATGCACCCGGCCCGATTCTATGAGATAAGCCCGCTCTGAAAGCTGGAGTGCTTTGCGCACGTTCTGCTCCACCATCAGGATGGCATAACCCTGAACTTTGATCTGGTGGACGAATTCAAAGACCCGGGAAACGATGCGCGGGGCCAGGCCGGAAGAAGGCTCGTCAAGAAGAATCAATTTGGGCCGGGACATTAAGCTGCGGGCAATGGACAGCATCTGGCGCTCACCGCCGCTCAAAGTATCCGCCAGTTGTTTTTTCCGTTCGTCGAGAATGGGGAAAAGGCGGTAAATTTCTTTCAACGTAGCCGAAAATTCACTCCGGGCTCTTTTGAGGTAGGAACCCACCTTGAGGTTTTCCAATACCGTTAAATTGGCGAAAAGCCGCCCGCCCTCGGGGACGTGGGCGATGCCCCTTTCCACGATCTCATGGGCGGGCAGATGATCGATCCGTTCTCCCAAAAAAGTCACCGTACCGGATCGAGGGAGGAGCAGGCCGGAAATGGCCTTGAGCAGGGTTGATTTGCCGGATCCATTGGGCCCGACGGTGATCACGGTTTCTCCTTCGGGAACCCGCAGAGAAAGGTTGAATAAAGCCTGAAATTCTCCGTAATAGACGTTTAAATTTTGGATTTCAAGCATGACTGGTCGTTTCTTCTTCTCCCAGGTAAGCTTCAATGACCTTGGGGTTCTGGGAAATTTCCCCGGGTGTGCCCTCGGCGATTACCTGGCCGTAATCCAAAACGGTCAATCGATCTACCAGGTTCATCATGGCGCTCATGATGTGCTCCACCCAGATAATGGTTATTTTCATCTCTTCCCGGATTTTCTTCAATACAAGGGAGGCCTGGGCGATCTCTTCTTGATTCAGCCCACTCATGATTTCATCGGCTAAAAGGAGCTTGGGGTGGGTAGCCAAAGCCCGGGCTAACTCCAGTCTTCTGAGGTTGCCGGCGGTGAGTTCCCCCGGCATGGTATTTTGATCCACTTTCAGCGCCACAAATTCCAGCCATCTCTGCGCTTCGGACTCGGCATCTCCCTTGCCAGTAACGACGCGTCCTTTGCCAAAAAGAGCACCCACCATCACATTTTCCACTACGGTCATCTCTTTAAAAGGGCGGGGGATCTGAAAAGAGCGGGTGATTCCCGCGTGACAAATCCTGTCCGGCGTGAACCGGGTAATATCGTCCCCGAGAAATTTGATCTGCCCGGCAGACGCCTGATAGACTCCGGAGATGGCGTTGAAGATCGTCGTTTTCCCGGATCCATTGGGGCCAATAAGACCGCGAAATTCTCCATCCTTGACTTTGAGGTCGATCTGCTGCAAAGCCTGGAAGCCGCCAAAGAATTTATCAAGCCGTATAATTTCCAGCATAGGAATTTTTAGGATTTTTTTTCTTAGCAGTTTGCGGAAAAACTCCAGATCGAGTCTTTGCGAGCGCAGCGAAGCAATCTCGTCTTTAAAGATTCCAATAAGTTATAAGATTGCTTCGTCGCAAAACCGCTTCTCGCAATGACTTTGAAAGAGTTTTTCCGCATCCTGTTAGAATTCAAATCCCCCCAACCCCCCTTGGTCAAAGGGAGACGAGGGGGGATTTACACGGTTCGCCGGGGAAATTTACTTTACAGCGAGTGGCCAATCCGCAGGAGCCGGGAGCTTGGCATCCATGCTTTTGACCGCGTTGGGCCACACAATTTCCACTTTTCCCTTAACCCACTGCATGACCACGGGATAAGACCTCAGATTTTGCCCCGAGTATTCATGGCCAGGCGGAGCAAATTTCATCCCATAACCGCATGGAGAGGCGCCTTCGGCAATGTCCATTTCCAGGGCCGCCTTGCGGATGTTATCCGCCGTGGGGCTTCCGTACTTCTTAACCGCCTTTTCCATGGTTTGGAGCAACAACCAGGCATGGCCGAAGCCCATAGTTCCGTGGGACGGCGGAGAGGGTTCCTTGTATTTTTCGTTGTACCGTTTCAGGTATTCGTCGATGATTGGGCCCATCTCTTTGGTGAGCTTTTGCCTGTCGAGATTCTGTGCCGGAGGACCGTCGATGTTATACAGGTACTGAACGATTTCCGGTGGAATTTGTT
>JAOUFX010000252.1 GCA_029857975.1 Deltaproteobacteria bacterium
GACAAAAATCATCAGCATCGGAGATGAGTTCCGGCAATATTTTCAGGCCAAATACACCCTGGATGACATAATCGGCGCCAGCGACCCGATCCAACAACTGAAGAACCAAGTCATAAGACATGCTCAATCTTCCCTGCCGGTTCTAATTTTAGGAGCAAGCGGGACGGGAAAGGAGCTTTGCGCCCATGCCCTTCATCGCCTGAGCCCACGTTCCAAGAGGGCTTTTATGGTGATCAACTGTGCGGCCATTCCCAAAGAGCTGATGGAGTCCGAGCTATTCGGATATGAACAAGGAGCCTTTACGGGAGCCGCTCAAAAAGGAAGGATTGGAAAGCTTGAACTTGTTGAAGGAGGAACTCTTTTCTTCGACGAGATTGGCGACATGCCGCTTGAAATGCAGGCTAAAATTCTGCGAGTCATTGAAGAAAAGACATTGACCAAGGTTGGTGGAAGCAAGCCAGTTCCAGTTAATTTTGCCCTCATCGCTGCCACCAATCGCGATATAGAAGATCTGGTACAAAAAGGGGCATTTCGGTCGGACTTATACTATCGGATCAACACTTTTGTCCTGAAAATTCCCCCTCTGCGGGAGCGCAAAGAAGATATTTTATCGATTGCTCAACATTTGGCTTTTTCCTCGGAATGCAATCCCTCCCAAAGGCCGATCGCTTTTTCCGATGAGGTCCTGCAAGCCCTAACGGACCATGACTGGCCGGGCAACATCCGGGAGCTTAAAAATCTCGTAAATTTTGCTGTCAACAACCTTGGCCCGGAAGAAAGATTGGTACAATTGAGCCATTTGCCGATCTCTTTTCTAAAGATAAGAACGGACCCTTCTCTTTTAACCTCAGGCTTGCCTTACAAAAAGGCCATGCTGCACCGGCAAAAAGAGATTATCCAGGAAGCTCTCAGGACCACTTGCGGGAATAAAATGGCCGCAGCAAAACTTTTGGGTATCTCCCGCTCCGTTCTATATGAAAAGCTTGAAAGTTAACTCCCCTCGGGCGGATTTTTTTAGGCGGAAAACTTGGATTAATTCCCAGCTGCTGATAGGCACTAAGTGTCCTGAAAAGTGGACATTACGCTTATTGTGTCCGAATATTCGGACAATAAAAACTCCACCAGGTTCATCCCCTCACTCTATAATATGCGGAAATCATTAATTAAACAAACCGTTGGAGGCTGTGGCATTGATATTGCTAAATTCAAAGTTTACATCCTTTCCTGAATTCCCAAAAATTTCAATATCCTTAGAGCAACAAAAATTTCAAGCCTTGTTAAATAGCAGGGGTCAACATGAAGAAACATCTCGAAGGAATTCTTGTCATTGACTTGACGGCTTGGTTGGCTGGACCCTTTGTTAGTTTGAACCTCGCTGCCATGGGTGCAGAAGTTATCAAAATCGAAAGGCCTAAGGTTGGGGATCCCTGTCGATGGAATCCTCCTTTTGCCGGCCCGGAAGGGGTGAGCCACGTACGAAAAACGGGCGAGGACATATCTCTCTTATACTTAAAGCGGAATCGCGGCAAGAAGAGCGTTTCTCTAAATTTGCAGAGCGAGCGGGGAAAGGAAATCCTGCGGCTTCTGGTCAAAAAAGGAGATGTGCTCATCGAGAACTTCGCCCCTGGAACGATGGAGCGTTTGGGATTTGATTATCCCCAGCTAAAAGCGATCAATCCCAAAATCATATACTGTTCAATTTCGGGCTATGGACAGGATGGCCCCTATAGGGACCGCACGGCCTTTGATCTTACCATCCAGGCAATGAGCGGAATCATGAGCGTGACGGGGTTTCCAGATGGTCCCCCGACCCGGTGCGGAGCCTGGATCGGGGATATGATTCCTGGACTATATGGAGTTTGCGCTATCTTAGCCGCCTTGGTCACACGGGAAAAAACAGGTCAGGGGGAGCGGATCGACATCTCGATGCAGGACGGATGCTTCTCCATGATCATGGACGAAGCGCTCGATTTGCACCTTTCCTTGGGTATCCCGATGAGGACAGGAAACCGGAACCCGAGGTTGGCCCCCTGGAATGTGTATGCGGCCAAGGACGGCCACATCGCCATCTGCGTGGCTGCCAACCCCCAATGGGAGGCGTTTCTGGAGGCGGTGGGAAGAGAGGATTTGAAGAATGACTCCAGGTTTAAAAACCCGGAAGGGCGATTCAAGCATGCCGATGAGGTGGAGAAGATTGCCACCGAATGGATAAAAGACAAAACCCAGGAAGCGGCGTTGGAGGGTCTACGGGCCAAAAACGTTCCCTGTGATCCCGTGCCTGAAATTCCACAAGTCCTGAATGACCCTCAGTTGCAATACAGGGGAATGATCCAGGACTTGATCCATCCGCTCAGCGGAAAAACGGGTTTGAAAGCGGCTGGATTTCCCATCCGCTTTTCAGCGCTTCCGGCGGCGCCGTATGCTCCGGCACCCTATCCCGGGAAGCATAACCAAGAAATTTACCAAGGGTTATTGGGCATCGCGACAGAAGAATTGGAAGCCATGGAGAAGGAAGGAATCATTTAGGAGGGGGGTGGTAGAGAACCTGAATATCCTGAAGGAGTCACCTTGCTTAAACTTTTCATCGCTTGCTATTATTCTGCCGACAAAAGTAAAGGAGGAAATCATGAAAATTCGTTCGTTAGGTAGTGTCTATGGTCTGTCCGTCTTGTTGATCGCCGCTCTCGTTCTTTTCAGCCTCCCAGCATCCACTCCAGCCCAAACCGCGCCCACGAAAGCCATTCTTAATGTTCCCTGGGGGGCGGAATCCGCCGTCGGAATCCAGCACAAGGATTTCGTCAATCTGGTCAAGGAGAAAACCAAGGGGCGCATGGAAATTAGTGCCTATTACGGTGCTTCTTTGTATGGTTTGGATCAACAGCCCGCCATGCTTCAGAAAAATGTAATCCAATTCGGTGCGCAAAGCGGTTGGTACTGGCAGAAATTGGATCCGGCCTGCACCCTTACCTGGTGTCCCTTTTTCTTTCCCAACAAGGAGAAAATGGCCCAGTGGTACCGGAGCAAGGCGGTCCAAAAATTCCTGGAAGATTACATGGGGAAAAAATATGGGTTGATGAATCTCCCGGATATCGGCTGGGTTGGATCCAACCCCCTTCTTTGGAGCACCGACTGGGTCCTTGATAGCCTCGACAAAATGAAAGGAAAACGAATCGCCACGTGGGGGGATACGGATGATGCTTTCTTTGGGGCTTTCGGCGGAATGGGCCTGAGCACGAATTTTCGCGTTCATTATACCCAGCTCCAAACCAAGATGGTGGATGGGGCGGGAGGAACGGCCATCCCCAATCTGAAGACCTGTGGCCTCGGCGAATTCACCCGCTTCCGCCACTTGCCGTTTTTGTACCACAATGCGCTGTCGACGATTGCCAATCCCGTGTTCTGGAAAAAGCTGCCCCAGGATATCCAGCACATCATTTTGAACGAAGTTTGTCCGGAGGTGGAAAAGCGGGCCACGGACCGCATTCAGTCTCTGGAAGCCAGTATGATCAAGTTTGCCGAAGAAAAAATCGGACAGAAGGAAATTCTGGTGCCCCCGGAAGTTTTCTTCCCCATGTTGGATTGGGTGGTGAAAAACATCTGGGAGAAAAGAATCAAAGAGTATCCCGCCGGACTGCCCTTATGGGAAGAGGGAGCCAAGGTGGTCGGCTATGGTTTCAAGGATGGAAAATTCTCCGGGGTGAAGGAAGCCTGGGAGGGATTTTACGTCCAGGTTTACGGCGGAAAGCTCAAGAAATAACCGGATCATGATCCCCAAGGGAAAAGAGATGAATTTTTTCGACCGGAATCGTTGAAAGGGGTTGGAAGAGGGGGGTTCTCTTCCAACCCCTGAAATCCCCGAGGACGATTCCGGGGGAGGTTTATTGCCAATGATGAGCAGATATATCATGGGGTTTTTCAACGCCGCGGCCAAAGCCGCGGACTGGATGAGCCTATTCCTCCTATCCCTGATTACCGTTCAGCTCATCATCGTGGTCATCCTGCGGTATGTTTTTCTGGTGAATATCCGCTGGTTCGAACAAAGTTCCACTCTCTTGTTTTTTTACCTGGTCTTCATTCCCGCCGGTTTGCTTTCACGGAACGGACAGCACCTCAAAATGGAGGTTCTTTCAGAATCTCTTCGGAAAAGTCATCGGCAACAAGCGCTGCGGATACTGCAAATTGCGACCAAAGGGGTTGAAGCGCTTTTTTGCGCCATCGTGCTCTATTTGGCTTGGAAGTATACATTCTTTTTGATTGAGGTCGATGCCACCTACTACTTCGAATTTTTCGGCCGTCGCGTTCCCCAATGGACGACTTCGGCTGCGCTTATCCTCGGATTTTTCTTCCTTCTCCTTCACACCCTTGAAGGGCTGATCGTTTCGGCCATTCAAAAGAAAAGCTAAAGGAGATCAGGAATGGCCATTGTCTTGTTAGTTCTCGGCATCCTCTCCTTGCTCTTTGGAGTTTCCCTGTATGCCGGACTGGGCTATACGGCCGGATTGGCCGCATGGGCCGCCCATATTCCCCTCGAAGCGATTATTGCTTCTGCCGCGGGAGCCCTGCACAAGGAAATTTGGTTGGCCATCCCCCTGTTTATTCTGACCGGATTTCTGATGATCCAGGGGACTTCCATGGACCGGATCGTCGATGCGGTGAACGCCTTTATCGGTTGGATGCCGGGAGGATTGGCCTTGGTGATGGTCGTGACCTGCGCTTTCTTCGGCGCCTGTTCCGGTTCCATCGTGAGCGCCGTCGCCGCGGTCGGTTCCATCATGATCCCCATGATGGAAGAGCAAGGGTATGACCGGGCCTGGAGTGCTGCTTTGGTCGCGGTCGCCGGGATTTTGGCCATGCTGATCCCTCCCAGTAACCCTTTTATCATCTATTGCGGCGTCACCGAAACACCCGTCGGGCCGATGTTTTTGGCCGGAATTCTTCCCGGGTTGTTGCTCGCCGGCATTTTATATCTCGTCGTCATCCTCACCCCGGAAGGAAGAATTCGAAGCAAAAAGCGTTACACCTGGCATGAGCGATGGCAGGCCCTTTATGCAGTCTTACCCATCTTCGGTCTGCCCCTGGTCATCTTGGGGGCCATTTATGGGGGGCTGGCCACCCCGGTGGAAGCGGCGGCCATGGCCTGTGCCTATTCTGCTATGATTGGATTCTTCGTATACCGGAAGCTTACGGTCAAAGGAACGATTGATGCGCTGAGATCTTCGATCCGGATCACGAGCATGATTTTCGTTTTGGTGGCAATGGCCTATGCTCTTAACGCCGTCATCACCATGATGGGCGTACCGACAGACCTGGTGTCTTTCGGCCTGGGACTGGGCAAATGGGGCTTTTTACTCATGGTTTTGGTCGTTATGCTCTTTACGGGAATTTTTTTGGAGGAGATCAGCACCATGGCCGTGATCGTGCCGATCCTATGGCCGACGGTAATGAAATTGGGCATCGAGCCCTTGCATTTTGGCGTTATCGTTTGCACAGCCGCGGCCATTGGCTATACGACTCCACCCGTTGCTTTGAATCTATACACGGCTGCCTCGGTGGGCAACGTGGACGCGATGCAGGTTTTCCGCAAGATCGTCCCTTTTTTGATCGGCATCATCATCATGAA